>CABYXD010000043.1 GCA_902522895.1 uncultured Pelagibacteraceae bacterium | reverse complement strand
TAGTTCAGATGATGTTAAAAATTTTGGTAAACAATTATCAATGCATATTGCTGCATCTAACCCTATAGCTCTTGATCAAAATTCAATTGATCAATCTATTATTGATAAAGAGCTAGAACTTGTAACTGAAGAGTTGAAGAATTCTGGAAAACCAGAAGAAATAGCAAAAAAAATAAGTTTAGGTAAAATGAATAAGTTTAAAGAAGAAAATGCACTTTTGACTCAAGCATGGGTTATGGAGCCAAAGAAAAAAGTTCAAGATATTTTAAAAGAATTATCTATATCCAATTTAAAAATAAAGGAATTTGTTAGATTTAAAATAGGTGAATAAATGTTTGATGATAAATCATATAGTCTTAAAATGGATAAAACTATTGAGGTTTTCACTAAGGAATTATCTTCTTTAAGAACTGGCAGAGCTAATTCAGCAATGTTAGATTTAGTTAAGGTAGATGTTTATGGTCAACAAATGCCAATAAACCAAGTTGGAAGTATCACAACTCCTGAGGCAAGAATGATTAATATTCAGGTTTGGGATCAAAACAACGTAGCATTGGTTGATGCCGCTATTCAAAAATCTGAACTTGGTTTGAACCCACAAATTGATGGTCAATTAATAAGATTACCTATACCTGAGCTTAATGAAGAAAGAAGATCAGAATTAAAAAAAATGATCAAGTCAATGGGCGAGAAATGCAAAGTTTCAATAAGGAATATAAGAAGAGAAGCAAACGAAGAATTGAAAAAACTACTTAAAGGAAAAGAAATTGGTGAAGATGAAGAGAAATCTTTTGAAAAAAATGTTCAAACAATCACAGATAAACATATTGAAGTTGTAGAAGAAAAGATTTCATCAAAAGAAAAAGAAATAATGACAATATGAACCCACTAAATCATGTAGCCATTATCATGGATGGTAATGGGAGATGGGGTTTAAAAAATAAAAATTCAAGAAATGCAGGTCATAAAGCAGGGTTAAATACAGTAGAAAAAATAATAAAAGAAACAATTAGAAATAATATCAAATTTCTAACTCTTTATGCATTTTCAACAGAAAATTGGAAAAGACCTAAAAAGGAAATAAATTATTTATTTAAATTATTAGAAAATTTTTTAATTAATAGAATAGAAGATTTACATAAACAAAATATAAAACTTAAAATTATTGGAGTTAAAAACTTTTCTTTAAGATTAAATAAACTTTTAAATCAATCTGAAAAAAAAACATCAAAAAACTCAAAACTTCAAATAAATCTAGCTTTGAATTATGGCTCTAAATCTGAATTAATTGGTGCATTTAAAAATATAAATAAAAATAAAGATAAAATTAGTGAAAAAAGTATTAAAAAATATCTTCAAACAAAAGATATACCAGATCCTGATATTTTAATAAGAACTGGAAACACTAAAAGATTAAGTAATTTTTTATTATGGCAAATTGCATATTCAGAGATCTTTTTTGAGAAAAAATTGTGGCCTGATTTTAAAGAAAAAGATTATAATAAAATAATTAAAAAGTTTAAAAATATCAAAAGAAACTACGGAAATATTTAATGTTAAAAGAGTTTGAAAAAAGATTGTTGAGTTCACTCATTTTAATTCCAATTGCTATATTCTTTATTCTTCAAGGATCAATATTTTTTATATTTTTTTTAAGCGTATTATTCTTAGCTACAAGTTACGAATGGTCAAAAATGAGTAAAAAAAATAACTTATTAAAACTTTTGGGAATAATTTTTTTATTATTTTCATTTTATACAGCTTTTGAGCTTAGAGAAAATTATGATTTTGAAAATTTTTTATTCATAATCACAGTCTGTATTTTTACAGATATTGGTGGATATATATTTGGAAAAATATTTAAAGGTCCTAAATTAACCAAAATTAGTCCCAAAAAAACTTACTCAGGAGTTATTGGAGGTTTTTTACTATCTTTAATGGCAGGTTTAATTTTTATAAATTATTCATTGGAAGACCCAACTAAATTGAATACAGATGCTTTTCATGTACTTATATTAATTTTATTTATTTCTTTAATAAGTCAATTAGGA
>CABYXD010000042.1 GCA_902522895.1 uncultured Pelagibacteraceae bacterium | reverse complement strand
AGTTGTTTTCGAAGTTGATGCTTTCGTCCAGTAATAGGTTTTAATTGTAAAAGGGTTGCATCAGAATTTTTATCAATAACTTTATATAAAGTTTTTGCTTTTTCTATTATTTTTTTATCTCCATCATATCTTATTAAATCATCATTCCATTCACCAGAATTTTTGACAAGTTCACCATGACAAATGGCTAAATAAGTTTTATGAACTTTTCTTAACCTAAATAATGAAGTTAATAATTGTGCACTTGATCTATTTTTCGCCATAATAAAAACTCCTGATGTATCTTTATCTAATCTATGAACTGAATAAGGTTTAGTGTTTTTGAAAATTTCACTTTTTGCAAATATATCAATAAGATTTTTCTTTGATTTGGTTCCACCCTGTACTGAGATCCCAGAACTTTTATTTAATACAATAAAATCATCGTTATTATCAATAATTTGATTTTCATTTGATTTAATTATTTCGTTTGATGGTTCATATTTAATTTTTTTTTGAATTATGTTTTCTTTAAAATTAATATTGAATAAATCAATTTTATCATTTTCATTTAAAGAAAGATTATTTATTGAAACACCAGAGGTAAATTTTACTATTTCTTTTCTTTTTTTTATAACTTCAATAGATTTTTGAGAAGAAAGTTGTGATATATGGTATCTACATTTAATTTTTTCCAACAGTGTTAAATCTCTTTCTATTAAAATTCTTTCAGCTATTTCGGGTATCCCAGATAAACCTAGTTTTGAGGCAATAATTCCTGAGTTAATCATACCATTTTTTGCAAGTTCAAAATCTTCAGCATGTTGCATTATTAAACAACCAAGATCTTTTGCAGAATTCATTATTCTTGACATTAATCTTGGATTTTGAATTGTCTTAATACCATCTGTAAACGCGACGATCCCTTTATTTTGTAATAAACCAAATTCAGTCATGTTAGTGCCCTCAACATTTTTTGTAAGAGAAGCACAAGGAAATATATTAATTTTAGATTTATCTCTTCCTCTTCTTTTGAGAAAATCAACTATAGATACATTATCAATCACCGGGTCTGTATTTGGCATTGTAACAACTGAGGTAACTCCACCCGACAAAGCTGCGTTACTTAAAGTTCTGAAGTTTTCTTTATATTCATAACCAGGTTCACCAACAAAAACTCGCATATCAACTAGACCTGGGAATATATATTTACCCTTTAGGTCAATTGGTTTTTCTCTTGTAGGAAGATTATTTATGTTAACTTTTTTTCCAATAGCTTCAATTTTACCATCTTCACCAATAATTAAACCACCAATTTCATTAATAGTGTTATGAGGATCTATAATGTTAGCATTTATAAAATATTGTTTTCTCATTTAAATACAAAATATTTTTAAGCAAGCCATTCGAACAGCTACTCCAAGTTCAACTTGTTCTTTAATTACACTTTTATTTATGTCATCAGCTAGTATAGTATCAATTTCGATACCTCTATTCATAGGTCCTGGATGCATTATTAATGCATCTGGTTTAGCATATTCTAACTTGTCAGGTGTTAACCCATAATATTCATAATATTCTCTATTAGAAGAAAGATAAGAACTTGCCATTCTTTCATTTTGTAACCTCAACATCATAACAATATCACAATCTTTCAAACCTTTTTTCATATCAGTAAAGGCATTTACTCCAAATTTTTCTATTTCTTTTGGCATAAGATTTGTTGGGGCTATTATATTTATTTCGGCACCCAGCATATTAAGTAAATAAATATTAGACCTCGCTACTCGTGAGTGAAGTATGTCTCCACAAATTGCAATTTTTAGTCCTTCAATTTTTTTTTTACGATTAATAATTGTTAAAGCATCTAACAATGCTTGAGTAGGATGTTCTCGTCTTCCATCACCAGCATTTAAAACTGCACAGTTTACTTTTTGAGAAAGTAAATTACATGCCCCAGAATCTTGGTGTCTTATAACGATGATATCTGGATGCATTGCATTTAAAGTCATAGCTGTATCAATTAAAGTTTCACCTTTTTTAATGGCTGAGTTACTAATATTCATAGACATAACATCAGCTCCCAGTCTTTTACCAGCTAATTCAAATGAACTTTGAGTCCTTGTGGAAGGTTCGAAAAATAAATTTATCTGCGTTTTTCCTCTTAATGCATCTATCTTTTTATTTTTACTTTGGTTTACTTTTATAAATGATTGAGCTTCATCAAGAATTAAATTAACATCGTTAATAGATAAATCTTGAATACCTAACAAATGTTTTTGGGAAATTTTAATAGCTTTAT
>CABYXD010000041.1 GCA_902522895.1 uncultured Pelagibacteraceae bacterium | reverse complement strand
GTTTTATAAACTTCAATCAAGTCTTCGGTCATATCTTTTGGGTGTGAAGTTGTATATCTAATACGTTTAATCTCTGATATTTTTTCTATTTCTATTATTAAATTTGATAGTTTAAATCCATCAAAATTATATGCGTTAACATTTTGTCCTAAAAGAGTAATTTCTTTAGTACCATTATCAGCAAGGTATTTAGCTTCCTCTAAAATTTGCTTAAATGGTCTAGAGTATTCAGGGCCCCTTGTATAAGGAACTACACAAAAATGACAAAACTTATCACATCCCTCTTGAATAGTTAAAAATGATGAAATTCTTTTTGTTTGATTTTTAATTTTACTTAAATATTCAAATTTAGCAATTACATCAAATTCCGTTTCTTCTAACTTCTTTTTTTTTTTTTGATAGTTTAATATATTATCATTTATTTTATGATACGATTGAGGACCTAACACTATATCAATATAAGGTTCTCTTTTTAACATTTCATCATGTTCTGCTTGTGCAACACAACCAGTAATAACTACTAAGGGTTTTATTTTTGATCTAAAAATTTTTTTAACTCTACCAATCTCGTGGTACACTTTTTCTTTAGCTTTGTCTCTTATGTGACAGGTATTTAAAAGATAACAATTTGCTTCTTCGTATTTATCTGTTTTTTCAAAACCAATTTTTTTAACAGAATCATATATACGATTAGAATCATATTCATTCATCTGACAACCAAATGTTTTTATAAAAATTTTTTGACTCATTAATTTTTAATCAAGGTTTTTTTTTAATCCCGTACAATTCTAATTTATGATCAACTAATTTATATCCATATTTGTCTGCAACTTGTTTTTGCAATTTTTCTATTTCTTCATCAACAAATTCAATTATTTCTCCCGTTTTGATATCAATTAAATGATCATGATGACTTTCAACTATAGCTTCATATCTTGCTTTTCCACCTTTAAATTCATGTTTTGTTAGTATGCCCGCTTCTTCAAAAAGTTTTACAGTTCTATAGACTGTTGCAATACTAATTTTAGGATCAATTTTAGATACTCGATTATACAATTCATCTACATCAGGATGATCGGACTCACCATATTCAGATTTAGATTGAGATAAAACCTTGGCAATCACTTTTCTCTGATCTGTAAGTTTAACTCCTTTTGATATACATTTTTGTTCAATTGTATCATTCATGTTTAATTTTAACTTAAATAAATAGGATTAATCAAATTTTTTTTTATCTTTATTTTATTACATAGATTCGGAATATTTTCATATTTTTTATTGTCTAATTTGTCAAAATCATCAAAACTAAAACAATAATAATCAATCTTTCTTGCCACATAAATTGCTTTAACCACTGCTAGTGAATTTCTAATACCTGCAAAACTTCCAGGTCCACGATTTACATATAATTTTGAAATTTGGTTAATTTTTAAATCATAATCTTCAAGAAAATCATTAATTAAAATAGTTAATTTTTCATAATTAGTTTTACTATTTTCATGACTAGCACTATAAATATTTTTATCTTTTTTAATGAGCATTAAAAATATTTTTTCGTTGGCAGCATCAATTATTAGAATATTCATAATATGTTTTTTATTATCGATAAATTCTAATGCAGAAGAAAATAATATCAAACAATATTCAGGTGATGAGGGTATTTTATCAATTATGTATCATAGATTTAATGAAAATAAATATCCATCTACAAATATTCGAATGAATGTTTTCTTAGAACATATAAAATTAATAAAAGAATTAAATTACGAATTTATCCATCCCGACGATTTTCAAAAAGATTTTAATATCCCTAAGAAACAAAAAAAAATACTTTTAACCATTGATGATGCTTTCTTATCTTTTTATGATGTTGCATGGCCCTATTTAAAAGAAAATAAAATTCCATTTATTTTATTTGTTTCAACTGAACCTGTAGGAAATAAAGGCTATATGACTTGGGATCAAATAAAAGAAGTTGATAAAGAAAATTTTGCAGTAATAGGTCATCATTCTCACTCTCACGAATACCTAATAGAAGAAAGTAATCAAAATTTTATTAACGATATAGAAAAGGCAAATTTAATTTTTAATAAAAATATTGGATATGTGCCTAGATTATTTTCTTATCCATTTGGAGAATATTCAGAATTTATGAGAAATTATATTTCTAATAATTTTAGTTTTGCTTTTGGTCAACACTCAGGTGTAATTGATCTTAACAAAGAAAAATTTCAACTCCCTAGATTTCCAATCAACGAAAAGTATGGTGAAATAAAAAGATTCAAATCAATTATAAATACTTATCCTCTTGAATATAAAAATTTAACTCCAATAAATAAAAAACTTAATATTCA
>CABYXD010000040.1 GCA_902522895.1 uncultured Pelagibacteraceae bacterium | reverse complement strand
TCATTAAATATGCTAGAATTAATAAAATTGGCCTTGGTATAGATATTTGAAATGGTTGAAACAAAAAACCATAAAATTTACTATCTATGCGCTTAAATTTTCCTCTAAGTATTAATGATAATTCATTTTCCATAGTAATTAGATTTTGATTTCCACTTTTTCCCACATTAAAAATCATACTTCCGCCTTTTCTTAATGAATTATGCATTGATGTCACTACTTTTAGAACTTCATCATTTTCAAAAAACCTACTAGTACCCATTGTTTGAACACATAGTAAAACATCTAAATTTGTTTGCTGATTTTCTTTAAGAAAATCTTGAATCTTACTGTTTACTGCTATTGCATCTAAATTACTATTTTTACCTTTTTCTAGTTTGCCCTTATTTATATCTACGCAAATATACTTATTTGTTTTAAAAAATCTTTTATTAAGCATGCCGCCGCCTGCAAGATCAACGCCTGTATCACCTTTAAATTTCGATAAATCCTTTTTTACCCATATCCATAATAGTGTCTTTCCTGATGTTGAGCCAACTCTGTGAGATCTATAAAATGATTTAATCGAATTCCACATAATATAATTTAAGTGTGTATTGTTCTTTTTTGAACCGCTCTACTTCTATTGATAAACATAACTTCTACAGTAATCTTAACTGAAAGACAAACTATGATTATACTTTTAATTCTATCAATCCAGCTCATAACTTTCCTTATAGTTTTCTTTAAGGGCTTCATCTTGCTCTTTTTTAAAAAGTAAGTAATTACCAATTGCTAGTACATCTAGTTCCGTACCCATAAAACATTTAAATGCATCTGAGGGTGAACATATAATTGGTTCACCACGTACATTAAAAGATGTATTTACAACAATTGGGCAACCCGTCTTATCCTTAAATTTTGATATTACCGCATAATATCTAGGATTAGTATCTTCATGAACTGTTTGAATTCTTGCTGAGTAATCAACGTGTGTAATAGCTGGAACTGATGAGCGTGGTATATTAAGTTTATCTATCCCAGACAATGCTTCCTCATCAGCTGTCAATGCTCGATGTTTATCTTTCTTAACATTTGCTACCAACAGCATATAAGGACTATCTAAATTATAATCAAACCACTCGTTTACATCTTCACGTAGCACACTAGGTGCAAAAGGACGGAAACTTTCACGGTATTTAACTTTAAGGTTAAGTTGTTTTTGCATAAAAGGAGAGCGTGGATCAGCAATAATACTTCGTCCACCTAGTGCTCGCGGTCCAAACTCCATACGCCCTTGCATCCAACCAATGGCCTTTTCATCTGATAATGCTGTTGCAACTTGTTCAATTAATTCATTTTCTGAAAGCTTCTTGTAAACGGCACCACATGCCTTAAGCTCAGTTTCTATTTCAGTATTACTAAACTCTGGCCCAAGGTAAGAACCTTTCATTGAGTCTTTTTGCACTGATATCTTTCGTTCATTATTATGATGTAAGTACCAAACAGAAAGAGCTGCACCGAGGGCACCGCCCGCATCACCAGCAGCTGGCTGAATCCAAATATTATCAAAGATTTTTTCTCGCAAAAGGACTCCGTTTGCAACACAATTCAATGCTACACCACCTGCTAAGCATAAGTTTCGTTCACCTGTACTTTTTGCTATATCTTTTGCAATTTTAACAATAATGCTTTCTATAACCTTTTGAATAGATGCAGCCAAATCCATTTCACGTTGTGTTAACTTTGTCTCTGGCTTACGAGGAGGTCCACCAAACAAAGAGTCAAATTTTTTATTCGTCATTGTTAAGCCCGTTGCGTATTCGAAGTAACTCATGTCAAGTTGGAAGCTACCATCATCAGCAACTGTAATAAGTTTATCTCTTATTAAATCTGCATAACATGGATCACCATAAGGGGCTAAACCCATGACTTTGTATTCACCAGAGTTAACCTTAAACCCTAAATAATATGTAAACGCTGAATAAAGCAGTCCTAGTGAGTGAGGGAAATGGATTTCTTTCATGACCTTTAATTTGCTTCCTTTACCTAATGCAAGAGATGTTGTTGTCCATTCACCAACACCGTCAAGCGTTAGTATTGCTGCACTTTCGAACGGCGAAGGATAAAATGCGCTTGCAGCATGTGATAAGTGGTGCTCTGAAAACAGTAGACGCTCACGCCAATTAATCTCACTCCCCCCCAGTGTAAACTGAAGCTCTTTCACAATTGAAGATTTTTGGAAAAGTTTGTCTTTAATCCAAACAGGCATAGCTTTTGCAAAACTTATAAATCCTTTTGGTGCAAATGCTAAATATGTTTCCAGAAGTCGCTCAAATTTCATGAATGGTTTTTCGTAAAACACAATGTTCTTAATTTCTTGAACATCAATTTGAGCTTCCTTCAAACAATAAAGTATTGC
>CABYXD010000039.1 GCA_902522895.1 uncultured Pelagibacteraceae bacterium | reverse complement strand
ACACGAGCTTGGACTATTGAAAAAAATTGTATTGCTCCTAAGGCTGCTGGAGAAATACACACTGATTTTGAAAAAGGATTTATCAGAGCAGAAACTATTTCTTATAATGATTTTGTCACTAATGATGGTTGGGTAAATTCAAAAACAAATGGCAAAATGAGACTCGAGGGAAAAGACTATATTGTAAAAGACGGTGATGTATTAAACTTTCGTTTCAATACGTGACCATAATCTTTTCATACTGAAATAAACTAAGATCGTAAGAATAATTAAATATATAATAGCTTTAAAACCCATTTGATGTCGTGACTCTAAATGAGGTTCAGCTGCCCACATTAAGAATGTAGTTACATCTTTGGACATCTGTTCAACAGTAGCACTTGTTCCATCTCCATATTCCACTAAACCATCAGATAATTGATTGGCCATTTTTATTTTATTTCCATACATATATTTATTGTAATAAACTCCATCATCTAAAGTTACCTCCACCGGAGGATCTTCATACCCTTGAAGAAGTGAATAAATATAATCAACCCCGCCCCCTCTAGCTTTTACTAAAACAGACATATCTGGGGGATATGCACCACCATTCGCTGCTTGAGCAGCTTTAATGTTTTCATAAGGCATGACAAATTTGTCAGATAATTTCCCTGGTCTTCTAAACATGTCACCATCAGCATTTGGTCCATCTTTAACCTCGAAAGATGCGGCTATTGCTTTTGCTTGAGCTTCGGTGAATTCTGGTCCGCCTTTCTCCGCTAAATTTCTATAGCTTAAATACTTCATGGAATGACAAGATGAACACACCTCGGTATAAACTTGGTATCCCCTTTGAAGTGCACCCCTATCAAACTTTCCAAAAAGTCCTTTAAAACTCCAATCAGTTTTTAAGTACTCTACCTTTTCTGCAGCATAGGAATTATATTGTGATCCAATAAAAAACGTTATTAAGAAAAATATTCTAAAAAAATTTTTCACTTATTTAGTTAAACTTTCTTTGTTTTTTGCCATAGCCAAATTTGGGGATCCACCCAAAACAGGTTCAGTAATGCTTAAAGGAACTGGGAGAGTTTTTTCTTTGAACCCCAATACAGGTAATATCACCAAGAAGTGTAAAAAATAGTATGCTGTAGCTACTCTAGCAATCAATAAATATAATCCTTCGGCAGGCATCGCGCCCACATAGCCTAAAATCAAAACATCAGCAACAAGGATCCAATAAAATTGTTTGTATAAAGGTCTAAATACTGCTGATCTTATTTTAGAAGTATCTAGCCAAGGAAGTGCTGCCAAAATAAAAATAGCCGAAAGCATAGCAACAACGCCCAAAAGTTTATCAGGGACTGATCTTAAAATTGCATAAAAAGGTAGTAAATACCATTCAGGCACAATATGTGCTGGGGTCACTAATGGATCAGCCTCAATATAATTATCTGCGTGACCTAATATGTTTGGGGTATAAAAAACAAAGAACGCAAAAACGATCATGAACATTAATAAAGCAAAACCATCTTTAATTACAATATAAGGATGGAAGGGCACTGTATCCTTTGATGGTTTTTTTATATCGATACCCACAGGATTATTATTCCCAGGAACATGTAATGCCCAAATATGCAGAACAACTAAACCTAAAATTAAAAAAGGTATTAAATAATGAAGTGTAAAAAATCTTGTTAAAGTTGGATTATCAACTGAATAGCCACCCCATAACCAAGTGACAATTCCTTCTCCAACTAATGGGATTGCACTAAATAAATTTGTTATTACTGTTGCGCCCCAGAAACTCATTTGCCCCCATGGAAGCACATAACCCATAAATGCAGCAGCCATCATTAAAAGATAAATAATAATACCTATTATCCAAATTATTTCTCTTGGAGATTTATAAGAGCCATAGAATAAAGACCTAAATATATGAATGTACACTGCCAAAAAAAACATTGATGCACCATTTGCATGTATGTATCTAATCAACCAACCATAATTCACATCTCTCATTATATGTTCAACGCTATCAAAGGCCATGTCTGCATGAGCAATGTAATGCATAGCTAACACTAGGCCTGTTACAATTTGAGTAATTAAACAAAAAGTTAAAATTCCACCAAATGTCCACCAGTAGTTCAAATTTTTAGGGGTGGGATAATCTGTTAAATGATTAGCTAAAGTTAACAAAGGTAATCGGTCATTAAACCATTTTCCAACTTTAGACTTAGGAATATATTCGTGTTCACTCATTATTTTTATCCAATCTTAATTGTGTTTGCGTTAACAAATTCATATTTTGGAACTTCCATATTAGTTGGGGCTGGACCTTTTCTAATTCTTCCAGATATATCGTAGTGTGAACCATGGCATGGGCAGAACCATCCGTTATAATCCCCCTTTTGATCAAGAGGAACACACCCTAGATGCGTACATACACCAAGCATGACAAGCCATTCTGGATTCTTTGCACGGTCCTCATCTTTTTCTGGATGTTTTAATTCATCCATTTTAACTGATTTTGCTTCAATAATTTCATCTTGTGTTCTACGTCTTATAAAAACTGGTTTGCCTCGCCAAAGAATTGTAATTGTTTTACCGGGGCTAACAGCACTTACGTCTACTTCAGTGCTCGCTAATGCTTTTACAGAAGCATCTGGATTCATTTGATCTATCATAGGCCAAACTACTGCAC
>CABYXD010000038.1 GCA_902522895.1 uncultured Pelagibacteraceae bacterium | reverse complement strand
AAGATACAAGCATTAAAAATGGAATGGTAATTCTCGTAAGATCTATAGCTAGATTCATTTTTTCTTTATCATCAATAAATCCAGGAGCAATTAATGATACAAAAGCAGGCATAAATATTTGCACCAACAAAATCAATATTAATAGAATTAAAAATAAAAAATTAAAGACTTCATTGACGAACTTATTAGAATTACTTTTTCCTTTAATAATTTCAGATGAATAACTGGGAACAAATGCTGCATTAAAAGTTCCTTCAGAAAACAATCTTCTAAAAGTATTTGGTATTCTGAATGCTACAAAAAAAACATCCGCTAAATAACTTGTACCTAGGAATATAGCTATCAAGATATCCCTTAGATAACCAAGTAACCTACTGATTATAGTAAAAAAACTAAAAGTGCCTGTTGACTTGATTAAGTTCATAAATCATATTAGTCTTAATTTTACCCCATTTGTACATCTAATTTACATAAATGAAAAAAACAAAGACTGATCATTATACTGACAAAGAAGCTTTAGAATTTCACAGCTATAAAAAACCTGGAAAAATTGAAATTGTATCGTCAAAAACTATGACTACCAAAAGAGATCTTGCTCTTGCTTATTCTCCAGGTGTGGCTGCTCCAGTAAAAGCGATCAGTGAAAATCCTGAAGCTGCTTATGATTATACAAGTAAAGGTAATCTAGTTGCTGTAATTAGTAATGGTTCAGCTATCCTTGGCATGGGCAACCTTGGAGCACTAGCTTCTAAACCAGTAATGGAAGGAAAAGCAGTTCTGTTTAAAAGATTTGCTGATATAGACTCTATAGATCTTGAAATTAACAGCAGTGACGTAGATGATATTGTTAATTCTATAAAAAACTTCTCACCTTCTTTTGGAGGAATAAATTTAGAAGATATCGCTGCACCAGATTGTTTTTTAATTGAAGAAAGACTAAAAAAAATTTTAGATATACCTGTTTTTCATGATGATCAACACGGTACTGCTATTATCACAACTGCTGCTTTAATAAATGCATTGGACATTACTAAAAAATCGATTAAACAAATTAAAGTTGTTGTTAATGGAGCTGGAGCATCAGCAATGGCATGTGCGAATTTATTCAATAATAGTGGAGTGCCAAAAAAAAATATTACTATGTTAGATAGAAAAGGAGTTATTTATCAAGGTAGAGAAAAATTAAATCAATGGAAATCTATTCATGCAATTAAGACTAAAGATAGAAAATTATCAGATGCAATTAAAAATGCTGATGTATTCTTGGGATTATCTGCAAAAGGAGCTTTAACTAAAGATATGGTAAAAAAGATGGCAAAAAATCCTATTATTTTTGCCTGTGCAAATCCTGACCCTGAGATTACACCTGAGGAAATCGAAGAAGTTCGTAAAGATGCAATTGTTGCAACTGGTAGGTCTGATTATCCTAACCAAGTAAATAATTTAATTGGATTTCCATACATATTCAGAGGAGCACTAGATGTAAGATCTAAAACTATTAATGAAGAAATGAAAGTTGCGGCATCCAAAGCGATAGCTAAACTTGCAAGAGAAGATGTTCCTGACGAAGTTGTTGCTGCTATGGGAGGTGAAAGACCACACTTTGGAAAAGAATATATTATTCCATCTACATTTGATCCAAGATTGGTAAGTGTAATTCCTGCTGCAGTTGCAAAAGCAGCAATGGACAGTGGTGTTGCACGAAAACCTATCGATGATTTTGAAATATATAAAGATCAACTTAAGCAAAGATTAGATCCAACTGTTACAATTATGCAAGGTATTAATAACTATATAAAAAAGAATCCTAAAAGAATTGTTTTTGCAGATGGTGAAGATGTAAATACTTTAAAAGCTGCAATTGCTTTTAAAAATTCAAAACTAGGGATTCCAATTTTAGTTGGGAAAAAAGAGAAAGTTAAAGAACAAATAAAAAAGATTGGTTATAATGAAAATTTTGACATAGAGATTGTTAATTCAAGGGATACTGAAAAAAGAGAAAAATATGTTAAATATTTGTTTAAAAAACTACAAAGAGAGCAAGGTTTATTAGAATGGGATTGTGATAGACTTGTAAGAAATGATAGAGTTGTTTGGGCATCATGTATGGTGGCTTGTTGTGATGCTGATGGCGCAGTCACTGGCAACACTAGAAGGTTTGGAGCTTCATTAGAAAAAATAAAACAAGTAGTTAACCCGAGAAAAGGGGAAATAATGTTTGGTCTAAATTTAGTGGTTCATAAGGGAAAAACTATTTTTGTTGCTGATACTAGTGTTCATGAGTATCCAACCTCAGAACAAATGTCAGACATTGCCATTTCTGCTGCTAGAGTTGTACGTTTATTTGGTTTCGATCCAAAAATTGCTTTTGTTTCACATTCAACATTTGGTCAGCCTCTTACAAGTCGAACAAAACACATAAAGAATGCAGTTGAAATACTAAAAGAAAAAAATGTAGATTTTGAATTTGATGGGGATATGCAACCAGATGTTGCTCTCAATAAAGATTATAAAGATTTATACCCTTTTTCAAAAATTGTCGGTAATGCAAATATATTAATTATGCCTGGACAACATAGTGCAGCCATATCCTACAAAATGATGAAAGAATTGGGTGATACAAAAGTAATTGGGCCACTTTTAATCGGTTTAGGTCTTCCAATTGAAATTGCACCGTTAAGAACATCAACTTCAGAGTTAATAAACCTAGCTTCAATTGCTGCT
>CABYXD010000037.1 GCA_902522895.1 uncultured Pelagibacteraceae bacterium | reverse complement strand
ATTATTTAAAACTTTAATTACTCTTTTGTTTAAGGATCTCCCTTTTGGATGATTAATTTCTTTTCCATGGATTAAACAAAATTTTTTTTTATCAGTATTAATTAATTCTAGACTTTTCCAGTGATCAGCAATTATACCTTGAACTTTATTTTCTTTTAAAAATTCATTAATAAGTTGGGCTTTTCTAATTTTTCTGAGAAATTTAATTCCACCAACTCTTTCAATTGAAAAATTCTCTTTTTTATCAAATTCTTTATGACCTTCTTGATAATCAGCAAAAACTTTAATCATAAAGTTTTTAGACATTTCTTTAGTAAGGCCCCACATAAGACTTTGCATACCACCTAATTCAGGTGGAAAGGCTCTAGTAACAATTAGATACATTAATTATTGTTTCCACTTAATGCCACATCCAGCGCTTGGTATTTGGTTTTCAGGTCCGTTACCAGTTTCAGCAATTTGTTTCATAGCTTTCAGTAAATCACTTTCCCCACTTCTAACAGGCACTAAATTCTTTAGTTCTCTCAAACGTCCTCTATATTGAAGTTCTAAATTTTTATTATATCCAAAAAAATCTGGTGTACATACAGCATCATATGTTTTAGCAATTTCTTGAGTTTCATCATTCAAGTAAGGAAAACCAAATTGATTTTTTTTAGAAAATTCAATCATATTATCAAATGAATCTTCAGGATAATTCTCTGCATCATTAGCACAAATAGCTACAGAGTTAATTCCAATCTTTTTTAATTCATTACAATCTTCAACTAGATCTTTTGTAACAGCTTTAACATAAGGGCAGTGATTGCATATAAACATTATCAAAGTTCCATTTTCACCTCTGATATCATCTAGAGAAATAATTTTATTGTCAGTTGATTTAAGCTTAAAGTCATGAGCCTTTTGGCCAAAATCACATATTGGAGTTTGTATTGGCATAATGTAATAATATATAAATTATGTTTTACGATTTAAAAGATAAAAAACCAAAAAACTCAGGCGAAAATTGGGTGGCCCCTAATGCAACTATTATAGGAGATGTTACTTTAGAGAAGAATTCAAGTATTTGGTTTAATGCAACTCTAAGAGGAGATATTGAAAATATTCATATAGGCGAGGGTTCAAACGTTCAAGATGGAAGCGTTTTGCATACAGATCCTGGTTGTCCCTTAAAAATTGGTAAAGATGTGACGGTTGGACATTTAGTTATGCTTCATGGCTGTACGATAGGAGACAATAGTTTAATAGGGATTGGTGCTGTGATTTTAAATAAAGCTAAGATAGGAAAAAATTGTATTATAGGAGCCAAGGCTTTAATAACTGAAAATAAAGTAATACCAGACAATTCACTTGTTGTTGGTTCTCCTGGTAAAGTAGTAAGAGAAGTTAGCGAGGAAGAAAAAAAAGCTGTTTGGGAAAATACCAAACATTATCAAGATAATTGGAAAAAATACTCTAAATCTATTTTTTAACTGTAAAATAAAATCCGCTACATTGCTTATAATTAATTTCATTAGATATAAACTTATCAAGAAAAAAATTTAATTTTGTTTTTTCAATATATTTTTTCCACTTATTACCAAATAACATGTGTAATGATGATGATAATCTACCTCTATATGGAAATAGTTGAACATGATTAAAATCTTTAAACAAATAAGCTAGACTATCTTTAGAAAATCGAAAGTAATCTTGGAATTTTAAGTCAATTGGTGCATGATAATTATAAAGATACGGAACAAATCCATACATTATACCATCATTTTTCAACATTGATCTTAAATTTTGGATAGCATCAAAAGGATTGTAAACATGTTCTAATATTGCAAGGCAAATAATTTTATCATACTTATTCTCAAGTCCATTTATATTTGAACAAATATCACAAATAATATCTGGATAATCACCAAAGTCGTTTACATCTAATGTTTCAACAAAATCTGCATTAATATCTTTGTGTTTATCTCTCATAGCCATTCCTATATCTAGCACATGATCATTTGGATTTATTTCTTTTAATATCTTATCTCTAAAATCTTTTTTATTTTTTAGATAAAAATCATCAATATTTGTTTTTTTTATTATACTGATTAAATCGCCATTTATTTTTTGCGGATCACCAATTGTTTTTTTCATAAGTAAGTTAAATTAATAAACCATTCTCATAGTTTTTTATAGGAAATTTAATTAAGGAACTAGCCAAGCATTTTTATTAGCTTTCAAATCAAATATAGCTCTCCTATGTCCTTTAGCTGCAAGATAAAGCCATTCAACAGATTGAATGTTACATTTAATAACAGTAAAGTTTTTATAACCTTCTTCACTTTGTTCCATTGTGTAATCAAAATCCTCCAATTTAGATATCATTCCTGATGTTGGATTATCTGATGCAGTTCCTGGAGGACTATCAGTTAAATAGCACCTTCTACTTATATGTTGAGTTTTTTTCCATGACTCTTCTGTTGTAGAGTTTTGATTATTTATTTCACAATCAACTTTAATCCTTAACTGGATCTTTTCCTCTTTGTCATAAAAAAGTAATGAGGCTTTGTTATTTTTTTTAAGAATATCTACTTTTGGAGATCTAAGATCAGTATGAAATTGTAATAATTTATTTGCTCTATCTGATTTTCTTAAAACAACTATTCTTCCATCAATTTTATCTTGATGAGCACACATAAAAACAGGAATTCTAAAAGGTGATGATCTATTAGTCACTGCATCACCTAACATAGACCAATACTTATTTTGAATTTCTTCTAAATTTTCATAGTATGCTGGCTGCATACATTACTTTCTAAATCTTTTTATTAAACTTGATGTATCCCATCTATTTCCAC
>CABYXD010000036.1 GCA_902522895.1 uncultured Pelagibacteraceae bacterium | reverse complement strand
GAAGGTAACGTTTCTCAACTAATTGATAATGAGAATCGATATGGATATAAGATTGTGAAGCCAAAACCACTCAAGGTTATGAGTAAAGTTATATCATCATCTTTGATTAGAAATTTATTAGAAAATGGTTATTTAGATAAAGTTAACAAACTTTTAAAAAGAAATTGGACAGTTATAAGTAAAGTGGAAGAAGGAAGAAAGATAGGAAAAAAAATTGGTTTTCCAACATGCAACTTAGATATTAAAAATTATGTTTTAGCTAAGCCAGGTGTATATGCGGTAAGGGTTTATAAAAAAAATAGTAAATTAGTCATTAAAGGTATAGCTAATTTAGGATATAGGCCCACATTTAACCAGAAGAAGTTATTATTAGAGGTTCACTTATTTAATTTTTCTGGAAATCTTTATAATAAGTATCTATCAGTTGAGTTTTTAAGATTTATAAGAAAAGAAAAGAAATTTAAAAACGCAGAAGAATTAAGAAAGCAAATTAAAAGTGATCTATTAATCGCAAAAAATATTTAATGAGCAAATCTCAAATAAACTTACCAAAAACAGCTTTCTCTATGAAGGCAAATTTGCCAACTAAGGAACCTGAAATCCTAAAATATTGGGAAGATATCAACTTGTACCAAGAACTGAGAAATACCAGAAAAGGTAAGGAAAAATTTGTACTTCATGATGGACCACCATATGCGAATGGAAATATACATATGGGCACAGCCTTAAATAAAATTTTAAAAGATATAATTGTAAAATTTCATCAAATGGATGGTAAAGATTCTGTGTATGTCCCAGGATGGGATTGTCATGGCCTGCCAATTGAATGGAAAATTGAGGAACAGTATAAAAAAAATAAAAAAAATAAAAATGAAGTTCCAATCGTAGAATTTAGAAAAGAGTGCAGAACTTTTGCTGAAAAATGGATTGATGTTCATAAGGGTCAATTTAAGAGACTAGGGGTGGTAGGAGATTGGGAAAATTATTATTCAACAATGAGTTTTGATGCTGAAGCCCAAATAGTAAGAGAGCTTGGAAAATTTTTAAAAGAAGGAAGTCTTTATAGAGGTTTTAAACCAGTTCTATGGTCTACTGTTGAAAAAACTGCATTAGCTGATGCTGAAGTAGAATATAAAGATCATAAGTCTGATACAATTTACGCAGCATTTACTGTTACTTCATCTAAAATAAAAGAATTAGAAGGAAGTGATGTTATAATTTGGACCACAACTCCTTGGACAATTCCAGCAAATAAAGCACTAGCATACAATCAGAGCTTAGATTATTTGTTAATACAAATTGATGATGAAGATTTTAGAAATAGAAAAATAATAATTACAGAGGCTTTATTAGAAAATGTTATTAAAGATTGTAAAATTAACAATTTTAAAACTTTAAAAAAATTTAAAGGTAAAGAGTTTAAGGACTCAATATGTAGACATCCTTTTTATGATTTAGGATATAAATATGATATCCCAATGTTAGAAGCTAGATTTGTCACAACAGAGCAAGGTACAGGAATTGTTCATTGTGCACCAAGTCATGGTCCTGATGACTTTAATCTTTGTTTAAATAATGGAATTAAAGCAATAGAAACAGTTGATGGTGACGGTAAATATACTAAAAATGTTCTTTTATTTGAAGGTCTGCATATTTTTAAATCTAACTCAATAGTCATAGAAAAACTTAAAGAACAAAATAAACTTTTATCGAATGGTGAATTAATTCACTCCTATCCACATTCATGGAGATCAAAGGCTCCTTTAGTTCATAGAGCTACACCACAATGGTTTATTTCTATGGACAGTCACAATCTTAGAACTAAGGCTTTGAAAGCACTAGATGAGACAGTATTTTATCCAAGTAAAGGTAAAGAAAGGTTAAAAGCAATGATAGAGACCAGACCAGACTGGTGTGTTTCTAGACAAAGAGTTTGGGGAGTGCCTTTACCTATTTTCGTTCATAAACAAACAAAAGAAATTTTAGTAGATGACTGGGTCATCGAAAATATTGCAAGCATTTATGAGAAAGAGGGTTCTGATTGTTGGTTTTCAGATGATCCTCAAAAATTTTTAGGAAACAAATATAAGGCGGAAGAATATGAAAAACTTAGCGATATTGTGGAAGTGTGGTTTGATAGTGGGTCTACACATTCATTTGTATTAGAAAAAAGAAAAGATTTAAAGTGGCCAGCTTCTATGTATTTAGAAGGATCTGACCAACATCGAGGTTGGTTTCATTCTTCTTTATTAGAGTCATGTGGAACAAGAGATAGAGCTCCTTTTGAGTCGATATTATCTCATGGTTTTGTAGTTGATGGCAAAGGTTTAAAGATGTCTAAATCTTTAGGTAATGTAATTGCTCCCGAAGATATTCTAAAAAAATATGGTGCTGATATATTAAGAATTTGGGTGGCATCCTCAAATTATGCTGAAGACTTAAGAATTGATTATTCAATTTTAGACCAACATTCTGATTCTTATCGAAAAATTAGGAATACATTTAGATATTTGCTCGGAAATATTAACGATGAATTTGAGGAAATTAATTTAGAAAAAATAGATATTAAAAAACTTCCTGAGCTTGAGCAATTTATGCTTCATAAGATTTATATACTCGATTTAAATTTTAAAAAATATTTTGAAAATTATGATTTCCATAATCTTTATAAAGAGCTACTTAACTTCTGCACAGTTGATCTTTCAGCATTTTATTTTGATATTAGAAAAGATTGTTTGTACTGTGATGCTAAGAATTCAAGCAAAAGACAGTCAACCATACTGTTATTAAAGATAATTCTTAATGCACTTTTAAAATGGTTTGCGCCAATTCTTTCTTTTACAACAGAAGAAATATTTAA
>CABYXD010000035.1 GCA_902522895.1 uncultured Pelagibacteraceae bacterium | reverse complement strand
TATGGACCAGAGTCATCTGGAAAAACAACATTAGCATTACAAGTTGTTGCTGAAGCCCAAAAGGCTGGCGGGATTTGTGCATTTGTTGATGCAGAGCATGCTTTAGATCCGGTTTACGCAAAAAAATTAGGAGTAAACACTGAAGAATTATTAATTTCTCAACCAGATGCAGGTGAGCAAGCATTAGAAATAGCAGATACACTAGTAAAATCAGGCTCTATTTCAGTTATTGTAATTGACTCTGTTGCTGCATTAACTCCAAGAGCTGAAATTGAAGGAGAGATGGGAGACCATCATGTAGGTTTACAATCAAGATTAATGAGTCAGGCTTTAAGAAAGTTAACAGGATCAATTTCAAATACAAACACAATGATGATTTTTATTAACCAAATCAGAATGAAAATTGGAGTTATGTTTGGAAGTCCTGAAACAACATCAGGTGGAAATGCACTAAAGTTTTATTCTTCTGTAAGAATGGATATAAGAAGAATTGGCGCCATTAAGGATAAAGATGAAATTATTGGTAACTCAACAAGAGTTAAGGTAGTTAAAAACAAAGTTGCACCACCATTTAAAGTTGTTGAGTTTGACTTAATGTATGGAAAAGGAATTAGCAAAATGGGTGAGTTAGTAGACCTGGGAGCTAAGGCTGATATTATTGAAAAATCAGGTGCGTGGTATGCTTACAAGGGCGAGAAAATAGGACAAGGTAGAGAAAATGCTAAGGTTTATCTAGCTCAAAATCCAAAAATTGCTGCTGAAATAGAAATGGCAATTAGGGAAAAAGCAGGGGTGATTTCTAAAAAAATTGAGGGAAATCCATTAAGTCCTGAAAAAATTGAAAAAGAGAAGAAAGTAGCCGAAAAAGAAGAAACAGATAAAGAAGCTACTCCTCCTAAAAAGAACTAAAATTAAAGGTCATCTTTAAATTATAAAAGGCGCTTATATTAAGCGCCTTTTCTCCCTTTATCGCTATCTAGACATAGAATAAAAAAGCTGTATTTTAAAAATATGGCTCAGAAATCATTAAATCAAATAAGAGAAACATTCTTAAAATACTTTGAAAAAAATGATCATAAGATTGTGGAGTCTAGTAATTTAGTTCCAAACAACGACCCAACATTGATGTTTGCTAATTCTGGAATGGTTCAGTTCAAAAATGTATTTACTGGATTAGAAAAAAGAGACTATCAAAGAGCTACTACTTCTCAAAAATGTGTAAGAGCAGGTGGAAAACATAATGATTTAGAAAATGTTGGATACACTCCAAGACACCATACTTTTTTTGAAATGCTAGGAAATTTTTCTTTTGGTGATTATTTTAAAGAAAAAGCAATTCATTATGCATGGGATTTAATCACCAAAGACTTTGGAATTGACAAAAATAAACTTTATGTAACAGTTTTTAATGAAGATGATGAAGCTTTCGATTTATGGAGGAAAATAGCGGGTTTAAGTGAAGATAGAATAATAAAAATTTCTACATCAGATAATTTTTGGTCAATGGGAGAAACAGGTCCGTGTGGTCCGTGTTCAGAAATTTTTTATGATCATGGTGATCATTTAAAGGGAGGTTTGCCAGGTACAAAAGATGAAGATGGAGATAGATTTATTGAAATTTGGAATTTAGTTTTCATGCAATATGAACAGATTTCAAAAGATAAGAGAATAGACCTTCCTAAACCATCTGTTGACACTGGGATGGGTTTAGAAAGAATTGCCGCTTTATTACAAGGAACCCATGATAACTATGAAACAGATCATTTTAAAAAACTAATTAAATCTACATCGGACATTGTTAAAAAAGCACCAGATAAAAAAAATATTTCTAGCTTTAGAGTCATCGCTGATCATTTAAGAGCAAGCTCATTCTTAATAGCTGAAGGAGTTTTACCATCTAATGAAGGAAGAGGTTACGTTCTTAGAAGAATTATGAGAAGGGGGATGAGGCACTCTCATTTATTAGGGTCTAAAGAACCAGTATTTTATAATTTGTTTGAAACTCTTAAAAATGAAATGTCAGGAAATTATCCTGAGCTTAAAAGAGCTGAGTCTTTGATTAAAGAAACTTTGAAAATGGAAGAAGAAAAGTTTTTAGTCTTATTAGATCGAGGAATAAAAATATTAAACGATGAAATATCTAAAATAGACAAAGTACTTCCTGGGGATGTTGCTTTTAAATTGTATGATACTTATGGTTTTCCATTAGATCTTACAGAAGATATTTTACGAAATAAATCTTTGTCCACTGATAGTAAAAAATTTGTGTCTTTGATGAAAGAAAGCAGAGAACTTGCTAAAAAAAATTGGAAAGGTTCTGGAGATACTGCAGTTGAGGATATTTGGTTTGGTATTAGAGATAAATTAGGCCCTACAGAATTTTTAGGTTACGAAACTAATCAAGCTGAAGGTGTTGTTGAATCTTTATTAAAAAACAATAAAGAAGTTAAGGAACTAAAAACTAATGATGAAGGAATGATTATAACCAATCAAACTCCTTTCTACGGAGAATCAGGTGGCCAAGTTGGTGATATTGGAGAATTTATAAATGGTGATTTTAGATTTACGGTAACAGATGTGCAAAAAAAATTAGGAGACCTTTTTGTTCATTACGGAAAAGTATTAAGTGGTTCTGTTGAACTAAAAGATAATGTTGAAATGAAAATAGATGAAAATAGAAGAAACGACACAAGAGCATATCATTCAGCTACTCATTTACTTCATGAGTCATTAAGAAGAGTTTTAGGAACGCATGTAACACAAAAAGGATCTTTAGTTGAACCAAGTAGATTGAGGTTTGATTTTAGTCATATGAAACCAATTTCTAGCGAAGAAATTGATAAAATAGAGATTTTTGTAAACTCAATGGTAGATAAAAAAACAGATGTGAGAACAAGATTAATGACACCTGATGAAGCAGTTAAAAATGGTGCATTAGCTTTATTCGGAGAAAAATATGGTGAGGAAGTTAGAGTTCTTTCAATGGGTGAAGATAGTGGAAAATATTTTTCAACTGAATTATGTGGAGGA
>CABYXD010000034.1 GCA_902522895.1 uncultured Pelagibacteraceae bacterium | reverse complement strand
TTACAAATAGACACCTCCATATATTGTTAGTTTAATAGAGTATGGCTACTAAAAGAAAAAAAAAAGCTAAGCCAAAGGCCAAGAAAAAAAAATTAAAATTGGTCAAATCATCTAGAAAAAATAATAAACTAAAAACTAAACACAAAACGAGAGGAACAAAAAAAATGAGTACAGAAACAATGAAAAGTGCTTCGTCTCCTTTGTTGGACACGTCACACTTAAAAGTACCGTTTCCTTATAAAGCTAAATATGGAAATTATATAAACGGGAAATTTGTTGAGCCTAAGTCTGGAAAGTATTTTGATAATGTTACGCCAATTAACAATGAAGTTATTTGTAAAGTAGCAAGATCTGATGCTAAAGATGTAGATGCAGCTTTAGATGCTGCTCATGCAGCTTTTCCATCTTGGGGAAAAACATCAATAACTGAAAGATCAAATATTCTTTTGAAAATAGCTGATGTTATTGAAAAGAATCTAAACACATTAGCTACAGCTGAATGTTTAGATAATGGAAAACCTATCAGAGAATGTATGGCTGCAGACTTACCTTTAGTGGTTGATCACTGGAGATATTTTGCAGGTGTAATTAGAGCTGAAGAAGGTTCTGTTGCAGAGATAAGTAATAGCGAATATTCTTATCATATACCAGAACCATTAGGTGTAGTTGGTCAAATTATACCTTGGAACTTCCCACTTCTAATGGCAACTTGGAAACTTGCTCCAGCATTGGCTGCAGGTAACTGTGTTGTTCTAAAACCAGCTGAACAAACTCCAGCCTCTATTATGTTATTAATGGAAATGATTGGTGATTTATTACCTCCAGGAGTTGTTAACGTTGTTAGTGGTTTTGGTTTAGAAGCCGGTAAACCATTAGCATCATCAAAAAGAATCAAAAAGATTGCTTTTACTGGTGAAACAACAACTGGTCGTTTGATTATGCAATATGCATCTCAAAACTTAATTCCAATAACTTTAGAGCTTGGTGGAAAATCTCCAAATATTTTCTTTGAAGACGTTATGGCAAAAGATGATGACTTCTTTGATAAGTGTATGGAAGGTTTTGCTATGTTTACGCTAAACCAAGGTGAAGTTTGTACTTGCCCAAGCAGAGTGCTAGTTCAAGAGTCTATCTATGATAAATTCATGGAAAAAGCGATTGCTAGAACAAAAGCTGTTAAACAAGACAACCCTCTAAAAATGGAAACTATGATTGGTGCTCAAGCATCTGTAGAACAAATGGAAAAGATCAAATCTTACTTAGACTTAGGTAAGAAAGAAGGTGCCAAAGTTCTATGTGGTGGAAATGTTGCTAAAGTTAATAGTGGTTTAGAAAAAGGAAACTATATTGAACCAACTATTTTCGAAGGTAATAATTCAATGAGAATCTTCCAAGAAGAAATTTTTGGACCAGTAGTGTCAGTAACTAAATTTAAAGATGAAGCAGAGGCATTAAAAATTGCTAATGATACTCTTTATGGTTTAGGTGCTGGTGTTTGGACTAGAAATGGAAATATCGCTTACAGAATGGGAAGAGAAATACAAGCAGGTAGAGTTTGGACAAACTGTTACCACGCTTATCCAGCACATGCGGCATTTGGTGGATACAAACAATCTGGTATCGGAAGAGAAACTCACAAAATGATGTTAAATCATTACAGACAAGTGAAAAACTTACACGTGTCTTACAGTGAGAAAAAATTAGGCTTCTTTTAATAGATATATTATAATGGCCCGTATTAAATTACGGGCCATATAAATATGAAAGTTACAGCAACACCCTCAGCACTAGATTTAATAGAAGAATTAAAAAAGAATCACGGTAAAGAATTATTATTCCATCAATCAGGTGGATGTTGTGATGGTAGTGCGCCTATGTGTTATCCATCTAAAGAATATCAAGTAGGTCAAGATGATGTAATGATTGGTAAAATAGGAGGCATTCCTTTTTATATAAGCGAAACACAACACGAAGCATGGAAAAACACAGACTTGATAATAGATTGTGTAAAAGGAATGGGTGGAATGTTTTCACTAGACAACGGCACCGGTAGAAGATTTTTAACTAGATCTGAGATCTGTATACCTAAAGATACTACGATAAATTAGTTTTTTTAAATTTTACCCTAAAAGTTAATAAAAAAAGAATTATTAATAAATAAATTAAAGGCTCAGTAACATCCTTCTTAACTAGCCATATAAAATGAGTAACTCCCAATAGAGCAATTAAATAAATTAGCCTATGAAGTTTTTTCCAGTATTGTTTCAATACACTCATCATTTTCTTGGATGAAGTAAGAGCTAATGGAACTAAAAGTAACCAGGCAGCAAACCCAGCAAAAATAAATCTTTTAGTTAAGATATCTTTTGAGATTTCATTTATATCAAATCTATAATCAAGACCAACATAAGTGAGCATATGTAGGGAAGCATAAAAAAAAGCAAACAAACCGAGCATTCTCCTTACAGAAATCCAAATATTCATATTTGTAATTTGTTTTAGTGGAGACATTGATAATGTAAAAATTAGAA
Organism: uncultured Pelagibacteraceae bacterium; assembly: GCA_902522895.1. GTDB lineage: Bacteria > Pseudomonadota > Alphaproteobacteria > Pelagibacterales > Pelagibacteraceae > Pelagibacter. The sequence goes on along the minus strand of CABYXD010000034.1, from coordinate 806 downwards.
ATAACAATGTCCATTCACCAGTATGATGCGTAATCTCTTTAATTGGTTCGGGACCTAACTTATTAAAAAAAATTTTATAGGCAATAACAATAAAAGGTATTGTGCTCAGTAGAAAAACTGATGATCTAAAATATTTTAACATTAAAAATATTTTTTCAAATCCATACTAGAATATAAATGTGCAACCTCATCTCCATACCCATTGAACATTAAAGTTTTTATTCTAGGAGCAAAAATATCTCCGTTAATTGGTCTTTCAGTTGATTGAGACCACCTTGGATGATTTACATTTGGATTAACATTTGAATAAAAACCATATTCTCTAGGTGAGGCATTCATCCAAGCAGTATTAGGCATTCTTTTTACAAATTTTATTTTTACTATTGCCTTTGCACTTTTAAAACCATATTTCCAAGGTATGAAAATTCTTAGTGGAGCACCATTTTGTTTTGGCAATTCTTTTTGATATAAACCAGTCACAACAGTTGTTAAAGGATGCATCGCTTCATCAATTCTTAAACCTTCAATGTAAGGCCAGTTTAGAATTGGTCTTCTTTGACCAATCATTTGTTCTGGATCATAAACTGTTTCGAATTCAACAAATTTTGCAGTTGGCTTCAAGTCAACTTTTTCAATAAGCTTACTTAATGAAAAACCCATCCATGGAATTACCATCGACCAACCCTCTACACATCTTAGTTTTAAAATACGTTCTTCTGAAGGGAAAGATGATAAAATTTCTTCAATTGAAAGCTCCAAAGGTTTTTCAATTTCTCCTTCAATTTTAATTGTCCATGGTTTTGTTT
>CABYXD010000033.1 GCA_902522895.1 uncultured Pelagibacteraceae bacterium | reverse complement strand
GGTCTATTACTATTTTTGCACTATTTGATGGAATAGAAAAACCAATACCAATCGATCCACTTCTTCCAAGAATTGCTGTATTGATTCCAATTACATCACCATTCATATCAAATAAAGGACCACCAGAATTACCAGAATTAATTGATGCATCAGTTTGGATATAATCTTCATATCTCGATAATCCAATTGATCTATTTCTTGCAGAAATAATTCCAGATGTAACTGTTCCACCTAAGCCAAATGGATTTCCGATTGCTATCACCCAATCACCTATTCGAGCTTTATCTGAATCTCCAAAAGCAACAGGTGTAAATTTTTTATTTGTTTCTAATTTTAAAACTGCAATATCTGACAAAGGATCAGCTCCAATTACCTTTGCTTTAAATTCTTCATCTCCATTAACTCTAACAATTATATCTTCAGCATCTTGAATTACATGGTTATTAGTAACAACAATTCCTTTTTCATCTATAATGAAACCTGAACCGAGTGCAGATGATTGTCTTTCTTGAGGCGCTCCAAATTCTTTAAACATATCCTCAAAGGGTGAGCCTGGGGGAAATTGAAATGGAAAAGGATTTGTATTTGTTACCACTGTCTGAGTAGTTGAAATATTTACTACTGATGGCATCAATTTTTCAGCAAGATCAGCAAAAGAAGCAGGTACTGTTTTTGAATTTGATTGTATCGAAAAACTTATAGTTAAAATTAATGAGACTAAAATAAGTTTAATTTTATTCATATTAACTCTTAATATAATAAATAATTGTAAATCCTATAACTGCAAATATTAAGCCACCAACTCTCAACTGATTATCTCCAACTAAATCTAATTTTTTTAACATAGTTTTCATTTTTGATGGAAATATGGCATACAAAACACCTTCAATAAAAAGGAATAGACCAAAAGCTATGATCAATTCTCTCATAATTTATAAATTATTAATCTTTTTTAGGTTTTATGTTTCCAAAAAATTTAAAGAATTCACTATCTGGAGACAAAATCAAAGATGTATCACCACCAATCAAGGCATTCTCATATGCTTGCATTGCTCTATAAAATGCAAAAAATTCAGGGTCTCTTCCAAACGCCTCAGCGAAAATTTTATTTCTTTGGCCATCTCCTTCCCCTTTCATAATCTCAGATTTTTTTTGTGCATCAGCCAATATTACTGTGACTTCTTTGTCAGCAGTTGACGTAATGGTTACCGCCATCTCTGCACCTCTTGCTCTAAATTCTTTTGCTTCTCTTTCTCTTTCAGTTTGCATTCTTCTAAAAATCGCATCACTGTTTGCTTGAGGTAAATCAGCTCTTTTAATTCTTACATCATTAATTTTAATTCCAAAATTTTCAGCTTCATTATTTACACCTTCTTGAATCAAAGCCATTTGCTTAGTTCTATCTTCTGACAAAAGTGTTTGTAGTTCTTGTTGACCTAAAACATTTCTTATTCTTGAATTTATTATCGTTGCTAATCTTGATCTTGCCACTCTCTCATTTCCAACAGAAATATAAAATTTTAAAGGGTCAACTATTTGAAATCTAGCGAAAGCATCAACAATTAATCTTTTTTGGTCTGATGCAATTACCTCTTCTGGAGGAGTATCTAAATTTAAAATTCTTTTATCTAAGAATACAACGTTTTGAATAAACGGAAGTTTAAAATTCAAACCAGGTTTTGTAATTATTCTTTTAGGATCACCAAACTGAAGAACAATCGCTTGATTCACCTCTTTAACTATAAAAATTGAAAAAAATGCTACTACAGCAAGTGCAACAATTATTCCGGTTATAATCTTTCCTGTATTCATTTTAATTTGTAGCTTTCTTTTTACTTAATTCAGGTAATGGAAGATAAGGAACTACACCTGATCCAGCATTTTTTTCAATAATTACTTTTTCTATATCAGCTAAAACTTTTTCCATTGTCTCAAGATACATTCTCTCTTGAGTAACTTCTTTTGCTTTAGCGTACTCATCATAAATCGAGACAAATCTACTAGCTTCACCTTCTGCTTTAGCTACAACTTCTTTTTTATAAGCTTCTGCAGCCTGTAAAATTTTTTGAGCTTCCCCTCTTGCTCTTGGAATAACATCATTAGAATATGCTTCTGCTTCATTTTTAGACCTTTCCATGTCTGCCCTCGCAGCTTGTACATCTCTAAAAGCATCAATTACTTGATCTGGCGGATCAGCTTTTTGAGTTTGAACTTGAGTTATTTGAATACCACTTGTGTATTCATCTAAAATTTTTTGAATAATTTCTTGGGTATCTGTTTCTATTAATGATCTTCCCTCAGTTAGAATAGGTTGAATATCTGATCTTGCAATTACTTCTCTCATTGCAGTTTCTGCTGCAGCTTTAACTGTTCCTTCTGGATCTTGAATTTTAAATAAAAAATTTCCTGCATCTTTAATTACCCAAAATACTGAAAAGTCTATATTAACAATATTTTCATCTCCAGTTAACATTAAACTTTCTTGTGGAACATCCGCAACGCCTCCTGATGAAGTAAATCCACTGTCTCTTTCAGACCTAAAGCCAATATCAATTCTATTAACTTTTGTAACTTTTGGAGTTAGAACGGACTCTACTGGGAACGGAATGTGATAATTTAATCCAGGTTGGGTAGTTTTTACAAATTTTCCAAATCTCAAAACAACACCCTGCTCATCAGGTAAAACTCTGTAAAGACCGCTAGCTAACCACACAAAACCTAAGATTAATAAAACTAAAACAGCTTGCTTGCCTCCAGAAGAACTTCCTCCTGGTAAAAATTTTTTTATTTTTTCTTGAAACTCCCTAATAATTTTATCTATATCTGGAGGTGTTGGACCTCTTCCTGAGCCATTTCCGCTTCCACCTCCTGGGGGCGTTCCCCACGGACTTCCTCCACTTTGTCTAAAATCATCTGACATATGGCAATCTATATAATGTCTTTATGTGGAAAAACAAGTTAAGATCCAATTATGCCAAAGGAAAAACCAGAATTAAGTGACGCAATGCGAGCTAAAATAAGCAGAAAAACACCGGTGAAAAATCCAATTAATGGCACTAAGTTCACAATTGCAATATCAAGTGCAAAAGGTGGTGTAGGCAAATCTACCTTTGCGACAAATTTAGCTTTAGCTTTGAAACAAATTGGCTGCAAAGTTGGATTATTAGATGCTGACATTTATGGCCCATCAATTCCAAAAATGTTTGATATTAATGAAAAACCAAAAAGTGATGGTCAAAAATTAGAACCAATCGTAAAATATGATATTCAATGTATGTCTATTGGTTTTTTAACTGATCAACAAACACCCATGATTTGGCGAGGACCTATGGTAACTAGTGCAATTAAAACTTTTACTCAAAAAGTAAACTGGAAAGATTTAGATTTTATAATCGTTGATATGCCACCAGGAACTGGGGATACTCAATTAACATTTTCACAAGAAATAA
>CABYXD010000032.1 GCA_902522895.1 uncultured Pelagibacteraceae bacterium | reverse complement strand
AAATATTTTAAACCAACATTTTATATTAAATTTAAAATTTCAAAAAAAGTAAAAGTTTTTTTTAATAAATTACTTCCAAGTATTTTTTCTTCAGGTGTTACTCAAATTAATATTTTAGTTGGAACAATTATTGCTTCTTTTCAGGCAAGTGCTGTTTCATATCTGTATTATGCTGATAGAATTTATCAAATTAATTTAGCAATTGCTGGGATTGCCATCGGTGTTGTTGTATTACCTCAATTATCCAAACATATAAGCAATAAAAATAAAAAAAAAATTGATTTAATTCAAAACAAAGCATTAGAATTGAGTTTATTTTTAAGTTTACCTGCCTCTGTAGCTTTACTTATAGCATCAGATGAGATTATTTCTGCACTTTTTGGTTATGGACAATTTAGTGAAAGTTCAGTTTTAAATTCTGCAAAAGCTCTTTATTTTTTTAGTTTAGGTTTGCCTGCTTTTGCAATGATAAAAGTTTTTTCAAATTTCTTTTTCGCAAATCATGATACTAAAACACCTTTTTATATATCTTTTATATCAGTAATACTTAACATCTTGATTAGTGTTTATTTCTTTAAATCAATCGGATTTATAATTATTCCAATAGCAACTACCATTTCCTCTTGGTTTAATTTGATAATTTTATTTTTATTTCTTCGAAAGAAGGATCTATTTAATTTTAATAATATTTTTATAGGACGTTTTTTAAAGATCATATTTTCTTCAGCGATAATGGGTTTATTCTTTAATTATCTAATAGTTTTATTTAGTGATCAATTATCTTTTGAAAACTCTTTAAAATCTGTTTATCTAATTCTATCAGTTATTTTAGGCCTAAGTTTTTACTTGTTGATATCTTTTTTGATCAAAGCTTTCCAATTAGAAGATATTAAATTAAGGTATTAACAATGGGAAAAAAAATATTTTCAGGTGTTCAGCCAACAGGAAATTTACACTTAGGAAATTATCTGGGTGCTATCAAAAATTTTGTTGAACTAAATAATGATAACAAAAATGAATGTATTTTTTGTGTTGTAGATTTACATGCTATAACTAGTAAGCAAGATCCGAAGGTATTAAGAGACAATATTAGAGAAACTGTTGCAACATTTTTAGCTAGTGGAATTGATCCACAAAAAAGTATAATTTTTAATCAATCTACAGTACCCGCCCACTCAGAAGCTGCATGGATCTTAAGCTGCATTGCAAGGATGGGTTGGATTAACAGAATGACACAATTTAAGGAAAAAGCTGGAAAGGATAAAGAAAAAGCAAGTGTTGGACTTTACTCTTACCCGATATTAATGGCTGCAGATATTTTATTATATGATGCAAGTCATGTGCCTGTTGGAGAGGATCAAAAACAACATTTAGAATTGTGTAGGGATATTGCTCAAAAATTTAATAATGACTTTGACGTTAAGGATTTTTTAAAAGTTCCAGAGCCATTAATTCAGAAAGAATTTTCAAGAATTATGAGCTTGAAAGATGGAACAAAAAAAATGAGTAAATCTGAAATATCAGACTTAAGTAGAATTAATCTAACAGACGATAAAGATATTATAATTAGTAAAATTAAAAAAGCAAAAACAGATCCATTATCTTTGCCTTCAGATGTTAAAGAATTAAATGAAAGACCTGAGGCAAAAAATCTTTTAGGAATATATTCAAGCCTAACTAACTCTACTTTAGAAAAGACAGTTAAAGACTTTAAAGGTAAAAATTTTTCTGAGTTTAAAGAAAATCTTACTCAAGTTTTAGTTGAAAAGATTGATCCTATGTCAAAAGAAATAAAAAAATTGGTTAATGATAAGGGGTTTTTAGATAAAATTTTAATAGAGGGTCATAAAAAAGCTAACGATATTGCATCTATTAAAGTTAAAAAAATGCATGAAATAGTAGGTTTTTAATTTAATTATTTTTACAAGTTTCAATTTTGTAATTATTGATTATATAGTAGTTATGTTCGTACAAACCGAGACAACACCAAATCCCAATTCATTAAAGTTTTTGCCAGGTAAATTAGTTTCAAAAAATGGATCATTTGAAATTACGAAAAAAGATGATGTTAAAAATGAGTTAATCAGAAATATATTGTCAATTAATGGGGTAGAGGGTATTTTTTTAAATAAAGATTTTATTTCTATTAATAAATATGATGATACTTCATGGGATGATATTAAACATATAGTTATCTCTTTAATTAATGATTTTTATTCAAGTGGTAAAGAGTTTGTAATTGATAAAGACCCTTTTGAAGCTAATGAAAATCTAGGGGAAATTGAAAAAAAGATTGTTCAAATTCTTGATCAGAAAATAAGACCTGCTGTAGCTAGAGACGGCGGAGATATTCGATTTAAAGAATTTAAAGATGGAGTTGTAATGGTTCAGTTGCAAGGAAGTTGTTCTGGATGTCCTAGTTCTACTCTTACTCTTAAACAAGGAGTACAAAATCTTTTATGTCACTATTTGCCTGAGGTAAAAGAAGTAATAGCTGTTTAGAAATGAAAAAATTTTTGAAAAAAAAAAATATTAAGGTCTTTAAAACTTTAGATGAAAACAATTTAGGATCTATAGCAAGAATATTTTTAAGTAGTTTTATTATAATTTTTATTTTTTATTCTCTTCCATTGATTGTCAATTTTGCAAATGATAGAATTTTAAATACGCAAGAAACTAAAAATAACTCTAAAATTATTTTAGCTTATACATTAGACAAAAAAAATAATGAAAATTTAAGCGATAATGAAGATTTTGATGAAAGAGACTTATTAGTAGATATATACAGCTTAAATGATAAAGAAACAGACTCTGTAAGACTAGATGCTTCCACTATAAAACAACTATATGAAGATACTGATTATAGACTTGATGATATCAGAAAAAATAAACTAGTAAAACCGGTAGCTTTAGATTCTTTTCCACGAGAAATTAAAAAGATAGAAAATACTAAAAAGAGAAAAGATTTTTTTATTCAAATTGTTTTACCTTTAATATTGCAAGAAAATAATAATATTAGGTTAGATCGAAAAAGATTATTTAATATTATAAATAAAAGTAATAACACCAATATGGAGAGAAAATGGTTGGATAAAAAATATAAACAATATGGAGTACTATCTAAAGATTTATCAACTTTAAAAATAAGAATGGACGAAGTACCAGTGTCATTGGCTCTTGCTCAAGCCGCAAAAGAAACGGGTTGGGGTACATCAAGATTTGCTCAGGAAGGAAATGCTCTTTTTGGACAATGGACTTGGTCTGGTGAAGGTCTGAAGCCAAAGGAGTCAGATGAAAATGAGGGACATAAAGTAATGAAGTTCAATGTTCTACAAGCATCTGTAAGAGCTTATCAGAGAAATTTAAATACTCATTCTACTTACAAAGAATTTAGGCTAGCAAGAGCAAAGTTAAGAGATGAAGGGTTGCCACTTGATAGCATTATTTTATCAGAATATTTAGATGAGTACGCAGAAACAGGTGAGCAATATGTTGAGATCTTAAAAAAGATTATTAAACAAAATAATTTAAAAGATTTTGACAATGCGAAACTTTTACCCTCAAGTCTTGAATTAGAAAGTTTGATTTAATTATTATCGATTATAAATTGAGTACCAAACCATCTCC
>CABYXD010000031.1 GCA_902522895.1 uncultured Pelagibacteraceae bacterium | reverse complement strand
TATATTCACTTAAATTATCTTCCAAATTTTGTCTTTTTAATTAGTTGCTCATATTGAGCACTCATTAGTCTTGTCTGAATTTGAGTTACAGTATCAATTGCCACAACCACTACAATCAATATTGATGTTCCTCCAAGATAAAAAGGAATTGGATAGTTAGCTATTAAAAACTCTGGCATTAGGCAAACTAAAGTTAAATACAAGGCGCCAATAGTTGTTAACTTTGTTAAAATATTTTCAATATATAAAGCTGTACTTTCTCCAGGTCTAATACCAGGAATAAATCCTCCATATTTTCTCAAATTATCAGCAGTTTCAGTTGGATTAAAAGTTATGGAAGTATAAAAAAATGTAAAAAAAATAATTCCTGAGGCATACAACAACATATACAGAGGTTGACCTTGAGTAAAATATGAACTTAAATTTAAAAAAGTTTCATTATCTGAAAAATTAAAATTAGAAAATGTTACAGGTAATAATAAAAGAGCTGATGCAAAGATAGCTGGAATTACACCTGCTTGGTTTATTTTTAAGGGTAAATGAGAAGACTCACCTCCATACATTTTATTTCCCATCTGTCTTTTTGGGTAATTGATTAAAATTTTTCTTAATGCTCTTTCCATGAATACAATGAATAGAATTGTTAAAATTAACAAAACAAATAATGCTAAAATCATTATTGTTGAAACAGCTCCAGTTCTACCAAGTTCAAAAGTTGTAACTAATGCCCTAGGAATTTCAGCTACAATTCCAGCAAAAATTATTAAAGATATACCATTACCTATACCCCTTTGTGTTATCTGCTCTCCTAACCACATTAAGAATAATGTACCAGCAACAATTGTGGTTACCGTTGAAATTTTAAAAAATATACCTGGATTAATTACTAAATTTGCTGAAGACTCCAGTCCTATAGATAAACCATATCCTTGAACTGTAGCTAATAGAACCGTACCGTATCTTGTAATTTGAGTTATTTTAGCCCTTCCACTTTCTCCCTGTGATTTTAAATTTTTAAAATAATCAGAAACTCCTGTGAGTAACTGAACAATAATTGATGATGAAATATAGGGCATTATACCTAAAGCAAAAATAGCCATTCTACTTACTGCTCCACCAGCAAAAACATTAAACATGCCTAGTAAACCTTTTTGATTACCATCCATTAATGTTTTTAATTGTTCTGGGTCTATTCCTGGTAAAGGAACAAAGGTTCCAAATCTATAAACTGCTAAAATACCAATTGTAAATAATATTCTATTTCTCAAATCATTAGTTGAAGATGATGCGCTCATTTTATAGAAATTCTATTTCTTTAATTTTACAGATCCGCCAATTTTCTCTTACCTTATGTGAGCTTTTGATTTTTTTTTTATTTAACTTTATTTTTCCTGCTCTTAGATTTTTTTCTATTAGACTTTGAGGGATTTTTCCTAAAAAATGTCTAATCAATCTATCAATACGCATGTTACTACACGTTGAATCAACGATGTATGATTTTTTCATGACTGAAGGATTATTTTTTAGCTATTTTTTTTTCTTCAACTTTTGGTGTATCTTTTGTTGTATCTTTTTTCTTCTTATCAACTTTTTTCGCTTCAAAATCTCTGTCTACAAATTCAATAATTGCCATAGGCGCATTATCACCATATCTAAATCCTGCTTTAATTATTCTTGTATATCCACCTTTTCTTTTTTCATATCTTTTTGAAAGAGTTTTTTTAACTTTATTAGCATTATTGATATCTTGTAGTTGAGAAACTAACATTTTTGTGGTTTTTAAATTCTCTTTTTTGCCTAATGTAATAATTTTATCTGCTTGAGGTTTTAAAAATTTAGCTTTTGGTAAAGTTGTTTTTATTTGCTCATATTTTATCAGCGAATTAAGCATATTTTTTAATAAAGCTTTTCTATGCTCTGAAGTTCTGTTTAACTTCTTATTTGCCATTCCGTGTCTCATTAGATAGCTTCCTCTAATTTTTTAGACATTTCAGCAATATTATCTGGTGGCCAGTTTGGTATTTCCATACCTAAATATAATGACATTCCTGTCAAAACCTCCTTTATTTCATTAAGAGATTTTCTTCCAAAATTGGGTGTTCTTAACATTTCACCTTCTGATTTTTGGACTAGATCTCCAATATATATAATATTATCATTTTTAAGACAATTCATTGATCTTACAGATAATTCTAATTCATCAACTTTTCTAAGTAAGTTTTTATTAAATTCAGGTTCAGTAGAAACTTCCTTAACAGCAACTTCAACTGGTTCATCAAAATTAACAAACATTTTAAGTTGATCTTGAAAAATTCTTGCTGAGTACGCAACAGCGTCTTCAGCTGAAATTGATCCATTAGTCTCTACTTCCATTATAAGTTTATCATAGTCTAATGCTTTACCTTCTCTTGCTGTACTTATTGAATAAGAAACTTTTTTTACAGGACTATATAAAGAATCTATTGCAATCAAACCTAAAGGTGGTTCTTCAGGTTTATTTAAGTCTGCAGGTACATACCCTTTACCGGTATTAACATTCATTTCCATATGAAAATTGGTTTTTTCATCTAAATTACATATAACAAGATCAGGATTTAATATTTCAACATCTGCTAAAGGTGAAATATCTGAAGCTTTAATTTCACCAGGACCCTTTGCGTCTAAAACTAATTTTTTTGTTCCTTCTGAAGTACTTTTTAATGCTAAAGATTTTACGTTTAAAACTATATCAGTTACATCTTCTCTAACACCTTTAATAGAAGTAAATTCATGAAGCACACCATCTATTTGTATTGAAGTAACGGCTGTACCTCTTATTGATGATAGTAATATTCTTCTTAGTGAATTACCTAATGTTAAACCATAACCTTTTTCTAAAGGTTCTGCTACAATTTTAGCATGAGTAAGATCATCACTAATCTGAACATCTAATTTTGCTGGTTTAATTAATGATTTCCAATTTTTTGTATTTACGTTTTCAGTTTCCATTAAACTCTCCTTTTTTTCGGTGGTCGTGTCCCATTATGAGGCATTGGCGTTGTATCTTTAATAGATAAAATCTTAAATCCTTTAGCCTGTAATGCTCTTAATGCTGTTTCTCTACCTGATCCAGGTCCTTTAACCTCTACAGATAAAGTTTTCATTCCATAATCTAAAGCTTTTGAGGCTGCAGCATCTGCTGCTATTTGAGCAGCGTAAGGTGTAGATTTTCTAGATCCTTTAAATCCTTTTTGTCCTGCAGAAGCCCACGAAATAACATTGCCATTTGTGTCAGCTATGGAAATAATTGTATTATTAAATGTAGACTGAACATAAGCAATGCCATTTAAAATATTTTTCTTAACTTTTTTTTTTTTAGAATAAGAACTTTTATTTAATTTTTTAGAAGATTTTTCAACTTTTTGATCTTTATTTTCAACTTTATCAGCTTTAACCATTTTTATTTTTTAGTTGGAGTTAATTTTTTTCCAGCAATAGCAATTGCCTTACCTTTTCTAGTTCTAGCATTACATCGAGTTCTCTGACCTCTTGTAGGTAATTTCTTTCTATGTCTTGATCCTCTATAGCACGCTAAGTCAATTAATCTTTTAATACTTAAAGAGTAATCTCTTCTGAGATCACCTTCTACTTTGAAATTTTGATCAATATATTCTCTTATTTTTAAAATCTCATCATCTGTAAGTTCATTAACTCGTTTATTTTTAGGTATTTCTAATGAAGAACAAATTTGCTTCGAAAACTTGTCTCCAACTCCATAAATATAGGTTAGACCTACGTGAACAAGTTTATTCTGTGGAATGTTGATACCTGCGATACGAGCCATATATTTTGAGATAAAATTTAGCCTTTTATATAAGAAGATGATTCAATGTCAATGTCTTAAACATTGATAAAAGTGTCTATTTTCCTAGTTATTTCATCAATTTCAAGAGTACCATCAATCTCATGAAAATTTGGTTTTTTAGAATAGAAATCCAAGACAGGTCTAGTTGTTTCC
>CABYXD010000030.1 GCA_902522895.1 uncultured Pelagibacteraceae bacterium | reverse complement strand
TTTAAGTCCAAGAGGAATTAGAGAGATGTTAAATCTTAATAAACCAATTTATGAGAAAACAGCAGCATATGGTCATTTTGGAAGAGCACCTGAAAGTGATGGTGCATTTTCATGGGAAATGACTGATAAAGCTAGTGTTTTTTTAAAATAGTTTCTATTGAATTAAAATTTTTTTTTAATATATTCCCCTTACATTATTGAATTTACAAAATGGGCCTTAGCCCATTTTTTTTTGGAGCAAACAAAAACGTGTTAAATAAAAGAGCAGATAAACTTGAATTATTGAGAATTGCTGAAGCAGTAGCTTTAGAAAAATCTATAGATAAGGATCTAATCATTAGTTCGATGGAAACGGGTATTGCAAAAGCTGCTAAATCTAAATTTGGTCAAGAGAATGACATTGTAGTTTTAATTAATCGTGAAAATGGTGACATTGAGCTTTTTAGAAAATTAATAGTTGTAGAAAATCCCGAAAACTCTAACACCGAAATTAATCTTAAAGATGCTATTTTACTTAATGAAATAAACAAAGATAAAAAAATTGGAGATGAAGTTTTACAACCTTTGCCAGCATTTGATTTTGGTAGAATTGCAGCTCAAACTGCAAAACAGGTTATAAATACAAATGTTAGAGAGGCTGAAAGAGAAAGACAATATAATGATTTTATTGATAAAAAAGATACTATTTTAAGCGGTATAGTTAAAAGATTAGAGTTTGGTAATGTAATAATTGATCTTGGTAGAACTGAAGCAATTATCCAAAAAAATGAGATGATACCAAGAGAAAATATTAAAGCTGGTGACAGAGTTAAAGCTTATTGTAGTGATGTAAGAAGAGAAACTCGAGGGCAGCAAATATTTTTATCTAGAGCGCATCCAAAGTTCATGGAAAAATTATTTGTTCAAGAAGTTCCAGAGATTTATGATGGTTTAATAGAAATTAAGTCTTCTGCAAGGGATCCTGGAAGCAGAGCTAAAATATGTGTTAAAGCAGTTGATACATCTTTAGATCCAGTTGGAGCATGTGTAGGTATGAGAGGATCAAGAGTTCAAGCTGTAGTTAATGAACTTCAAGGTGAAAAAATTGATATTGTAAATTGGTCTGAGGATCCAGCAATTTTAGTAGCAAGTGCTTTATCTCCTGCAGAAGTTCAAAGAGTCAATATTGATTTAGAAAGAAAAAAACTAGATGTTATTTTAACAGAAGAAAATTTAAGTAAAGCAATTGGTCGAAGAGGTCAAAACGTCCGTTTGGCCACAAAACTTTTAAATTATGAAATCAATATTATGACTGATCAGGAAGACTCTGAGAGAAGACAGTTAGAATTTAAAGAGAAGTCTGAAAATTTTGTTAAAAACTTAGAGTTAGATGAAACTCTAGGTCAACTATTAGTTGCTGAAGGATTTTCTACAATTGATGATATTAAAGACAGCTCAATTGAAAATTTAATTAAAATTGAGGGTATTGAAGATGATACTGCAAAAGCATTAATTGAAAGAGCAAAAGAATTTTATAAGAAAGATCAAGAAGATATTTCTCAAAAAATTAAAGAACTTGGTCTCGATGAGTCATTAATTAATTTAAAAGGGTTAACACCTGGAATGATGGTAACTCTAGGAGAAAAAAAAATTAAAACATTAGAAGATTTTGCCGATTTAGCTTCAGATGAACTTACAGGTGGATATGATGTTGTTAAAGGAGAGAGAGTGAAAATTAATGGTTATTTAGAGGATTTTGCACTATCAAAAGAAGAAGCAGATGAGTTAATTATGTCTGCAAGAAATATTGTTTATAAAGATTGAGTGATGAGCTATGGAAAACAAAAAAACAAAATTAACAATCTCGGCTGGAGCTAAAAAATCGATTAAAAATATTGAGATAGCCAAAACTCAAGGAAAAAATTCAGTTGTAATTGGAAAATCAAAGAGTAATTTTATTAAAAAGGGAGGTTCTTTTAGATCTTCCGGGACTGGTTCAAAGCAAAAGTCAGCAACACATAATCGTGGGGGGCCTTCAAAACCTTCGTTTAGTTCTAAAACACCACCTATTATAAATGATTTTGAAAAAAGAAAATTAGCGGAACAAAGGGCTACTAAAAGACTTAAAGGTGATAGTGAGGGGAAAAAACATAAATTAGGAACTAATAAAAGAGAGTTAAAATTAACAGTCTCAAGAGCTTTGAGTGATGAAATTGAAGCAAGAGAGAGAAGCCTTGCATCTGTCAAAAGAGCTAGAGAAAAAGAGCAAAAGAATTTAAATAAAAATGAAAATAAAGAAAATTTAAAACCTGTTAAAAGAGACATCAATATTCCAGAAGCTATAACAGTTAGAGAGCTTGCAAATAGAATGGCAGAACAATCAAGTAATGTTATTAAATATCTTTTTGGAATGGGAGTAACAGTCACAATTAATCAAACTTTAGCTGCAGATACAGCAGAATTTTTAGTAAAAGAATTTGGACATAATGCAATTCGAGAAGAAAAAGTAGAAGAAATAATTCAGAAAATAAAATCTACAAGAGTAGAAAATTTAAAAAATAGACCTCCAATAGTTACCGTTATGGGCCATGTTGACCATGGAAAAACTTCTGTGCTAGATGTTTTAAGAAGTGCAAATGTAGTTTCAGGAGAATTTGGTGGTATCACTCAACATATTGGAGCTTATCAAATTGAAAGCCAAAAAAATAAATTAACATTTATTGATACTCCTGGACACGCAGCTTTTACAGAGATGAGAGCTAGAGGATCAAAATTAACAGACGTTGTAGTTTTGGTAGTTGCAGCAGATGATGGTGTAAAGCCCCAAACTGTAGAGTCCATTAAACATGCTAAAGCAGCGAAAGTTCCAATTGTTGTTGCGATTAATAAATGTGATTTACCAGAAGCAGATCCACAAAAAATTAAAAATCAATTATTAGAACATGAATTAATAGCTGAAGATTTGTCAGGCGATACACTAATGGTTGAAATTTCAGCTAAGACAAAATTAAATTTAAACAAACTGGTTGAAGCTATTATCCTTCAAGCAGAAATTTTAGATTTAAAAACTGACTTTGAATCAAAAGCAACAGGAGTTGTTTTAGAATCTAAAATTGATGTTGGTAGAGGTCCAGTTGCAACCATAATAGTAACTACAGGAACTCTCAAAAAGGGAGATTTTTTTGTTAGTGGATTACAATGGGGAAAAGTAAGAGCAATAATAAATGATAAAGGAAAAAATATTGATGAAGCTCCTCCCTCAACACCTGTTGAAATATTGGGAATTAATGGTGCTTCAAAAGCAGGAGATGATTTTATTGTTTTAGACAATGAAAAAGAAGCAAAATCGTTGAGTCAAAATAGAGCTGAAGAGGCTAAGACAGGAAAAAATCCATTATCTTTTGCGACCCAAGAATCAGCGTTTTCAGATAAAACAGCAAAAGAATTAAACTTAATAATTAAATCAGATGTACATGGTTCATCTGAAGCAATTAAAAATGCGATAAATCAAATTAAACATGATGAGGTAAAACCAAAAATTATTTTAGCTGATATTGGTATGGTTACCGAAACAGATGTTGCATTAGCAAAAGCCTCCAATGCAGCTTTAATTGCTTTTAATGTCAAGCCGAGTAAAGAAGCAAAAAAACTAGCAGAAAATGAAAAGATAAAAATTTCTTCATATAATATTATTTATGAAGTTTTAGATTATATTAAACAAAGAATGTCTGGGTTGCTTACTCCAGATATTGAAGAGTCAATTATTGGACAAGCAAAAATTCTGGAAATTTTTAAAGTTTCTGGAGCGGGAAAAGTTGCAGGATGTAAAATTACTGAGGGAGAAATTACTAGCACATCTGATGTTAGGTTAATTAGGGATGGAGCCATAATATATACTGGTAAAATTGGGAGTATTTTTAGAGAAAAAAATCAAGTGAAAGAGGTAAGTAATGGTCAGGAATGTGGAATTACTATAAAAGACTATATAGATATTCAAAAAGAAGACACAATAGAAGCATTTAATAAGATAACTAAAGAAAGAACTATATAATGGCCGACAGAATTGGAAAACCTATTTCTCAAAGACAGCTTAGGGTTGGCGAAATGATTAAGCAATCTTTAAGTATCATTTTTATTAAAAATGAAGCTAAATTACCAAATTTAGAAACTAATATAATTACAGTAACTGAAGTAAAAATGAGTCAAGATTTAAAAATTGCAAAAGCATATGTGATGCCATTAGGTGGAAAAAATGCCGATGAAATAATTTTGAAACTTAACGAATATTCATTTTTAATCAGAAAGGTTTTATCTCAAAAAGTATTTATGAAATTTTTGCCAAAATTACTTTTTAGAAAAGATGAGTCCTTTGAATATGCAGAAAAAATAGAAAATTTAATAAAACAAACAAATAAATAAGGAAAAGAAACTATGAACATAAAGTCAAAAGAATTAGCAATTCATGATAAGGATACTGGATCTTCAGAGATTCAGATTGCATTGTTAACAGAGAAAATTGA
>CABYXD010000029.1 GCA_902522895.1 uncultured Pelagibacteraceae bacterium | reverse complement strand
ATAAAAATAGGCTGAATAAATAAAAGAGAGAATGCAAAAAGATTATTAGTTTTTGTACTCAATGATTTAATCTTGAATTATCTATTTTTTTTCAAAGAAGGCTTCATAAACCATCATAAAAATTGCAATACCCATTAAAATATAAACTGGCAATACATCAAAAAAACCTATCATCGGTGATCTAGTTAATGTAGTAGCAAGACCAACTAAAAAAGCTATCGCGAAAATAGATCCTAAAAATGTTGTAAACTTTTGCATTTTAATTATTACATTCCTTTTCTAACCAATTAGCAACCCCTAAAAATCTATGATCATCATAACGATCCCCAATGAGCTGCACTCCTAAAGGTAAATTATTTTCACCTTCAAGCAAAGGTAGAGAAATACAAGGAGTTCCTAAATAAGACCAGACTTTATTAAATTCTGCAGTTCCAGTGCTCTTAAGACCTTTTGGGGCAACACCGGGACTAGATGGTGACAGCACTCCGTGGTAATCCTCAAAAACTTCTTTATAAGACTCATAACTTCTTTTTTTGAAATCAATTGCCTCCGCATATTCTTTTGCTGAATACTTATTGCCCTTAGCTATAGCAGTTTGCATATATTTAGATAATTTAGATTTATATTTTTTATAATACAAAGCAAAATTATTAGCTAAATCAGTTTCATGAATGATTTGATGATATTTATGAATATCTTTAAAATAAGATGGAGTATCAAAAACCTCAATATTTTTAAATGACTTTATGAAGTATTCAAAAGATTCTTTAGATTTTTTATCAATTATTTTCCAATAATCTGACTTATAAAAAATAAATTTCGGTTCATATGAAGGTCCCTTCTTGGTTTCCTCTAAAATATTTTCTGATGAATAATAGATAGTTGCTGAATCATGATGATCTTTTTTAATTAAAACTTTTGCTAATAAAGCGACATCCTCAACAGTTCTACCAAAAATGCCTATATGATCTAATGCGTAAGAAGTTCTTAGAACACCATTTCTTGAAATCAAGCCGTAGCTTGGTTTATATCCAACTACACCACAATAGGAAGCTGGTCTAATAACTGATCCACCTGTTTGAGACCCAATCGAAAGAGGTGTCATTAACGATGCAACAGAAGCTGCAGATCCACTTGAAGAACCGCCTGGAGTTCGTGAATAATCGTGAGGGTTGGTTGTTTTTGGTGGTCCAAGATATGCTAATTCAGAAGTAGCTGTTTTACCCATCACAATAGCTCCTGCTGAATGTAAAAGTTCAACTATCTCAGCATTTTGTGAATAAGATTTACCTTTTCTTATCGGCGTTCCACATTCCGTTGGCATGTCTACAGTTCCAATAATATCTTTGATAGCTACAGGAACTCCATGAAGTGAACCAACTGGTTTTCCTGATTTTCTATGTTCATCAGCATCAGCTGCTTTCTCTAATAAAATTTTTTTATCAAAGTGCGCCCAAGCTTTTATATCTTTTTCAAATTTATTTATTCTTTCAATATATTGTTCGCAAACTTCAACAGATGTTAATTGACCATCTTTAATCTTTAAGGCCATCTCCTCGACACTAAGCGAAAATATATCAATCATCTTTTTTTTTAATCAGCAAACAATACGTCTGGTAGCCATAAAGCAATTCCAGGGAACATATACATTAAAAACATTCCAAAAATAACTATACCTAAAAATGGCATAATGCCTCTAAATATTTCCATTAATTCCACGTTGGTTTTTTGAACACCTTTTAGGTAATAAGCCGACATTGCCATGGGTGGAGTTAAAAAAGAAGTTTGTAAATTAAGAGCAATTAACATGGCAAAGAAATATGGATTAACATCAAATATTTCTAATAAAGGTAAAAATATTGGTACAAATATTATTAAAATTTCAGTCCACTCTAAAGGCCATCCTAAAAGAAAAATTATAATTTGAGTTATTACCAAAAATTGCCATGTAGTTATATTGATTGATGTAAAGAAATGTTCAAATACCTCATGCCCACCTAAATAAGAAAAGACAGAGGAAAAAGTCCATGATCCAATAAATAACCACATAATCATTGCTGTTGTTTTTGCAGTTAAAAAAACTGACTCTTTGAAATTCTGCCATTTTAATGTTTTATAAAACCAAGATAAAATAATTGCACCAAAAGCTCCTGCTGCTGCGGCTTCTGCAGGTGTAGCAATCCCAGCAAGAATTGTTCCTAGAACCAACATAATTAAACCGAATAAAGGCACAAAAGAAACCAATACTTCTTTTAAGATTTCTGCTCTTGGTGGGATATCTTCGGCAGGTGGTCTTGGAGCTATTGAAGGATTCAACCATGCTCTAGTTACTGCATATGTAATGTATAATCCTGCTAGCATTAAACCTGGAAAGATTGCTGCTGCAAATAATCTTAATGGAGATAATTGTGCTATAACAGAATAAACAATTAGCATAATACTAGGTGGAATTAAAATTCCTAAACAGCCACCAGCACAAATTATTCCTGATGCAAATTTCTTATCATACCCTGCTTTAACCATAGCTGGCCAAGCGAGTAAGCCCATTAAAGTTACCACAGCTCCAATAATCCCGGTTGCAGTAGAGAATAAAGTACAAGTTATTAATGCTGCTACTGCCATTGATGCTGGTAATCTATGTGCAGCTAATCTTATTGCAAAAAATAATTTAGCAACAATTCCAGCTCTTTCAACCAAATATCCCATAAACAAGAAAAGTGGTACAGCAGTCAAAACGTTATTGTCCATGACGGTATAAGTATTTTTAACAAACAAAGAAAATATTCTATTATCAAAAAGATGATCCATTAAAACTGGATCGTAATAAGCATAATAGCCAAAACCTATTCCCATTGCCATTAAAGTAAAAGCTATTGGGAAACCAAGAAGTACAGCAAATAAAAATACGCCCATCATCAAAATAGCTACTTCAGGGTTTGTAAGACTAAACAGCATTTTCTTTATCTTCCTTTTGTGAAGTTCTCATTAATAATTGCTCTGTCTCTTCTGCCACAACTATTCTTGCAGGCCATTGACCAGACTGTATACAAAGTATTGATCTAAACACCTCGCTTATTCCTTGAATAATTAACATTACACCCGCAGCAGGTATCATGGATTTAACCATATAAATTTGAATTTGAGCAGGACTACTCCAGCTAGTTTCTTTTATTTTCCATGCTTGAGCAGCATACTCATAACCGTAAAAAGCTAAGGCTATAACACCAGGAAAAAAGAAAAGAAAGTAAAGTACCAAGTCTATCCAAGCCTGAGTTCTTTGACTAAATAATCTATAAATTACATCTCCTCTAACATGAGCTTCTGTAGCTAGGCAATAAGCTCCCGACATCATTAATATTGCCCCATACATTTGCATACTAAAATCAAAATTCCATAATGTCGGAGCATTAAAAACGTATGCCATCACTACTTCATAAACTGTGCCTCCCATTAAAATAACGATACACCAAGAAAAAGCTTTCCCCATAGATGTACTAAGTGTATCTGCAAATTTAATGTAAGATGTAATCATAGTTTTAGAACTATATTAAATTTAAGTAAAAAAAAAGGGGGTTTTTTAAACCCCCTCTTTTCGAATTATTAAAAGCTAATTAAATTTTAACTTTAGCAATTGGACCAAACTCATTTTCATAAGCTAATTTGTAGTTCGGTTGATTCATCAACAGATACTTCATTGTTCTCTTAGCATATGCTTTCTGAGATGCGATAATTTTCTTAAAGAAAGGATCTTTCCCAGAAAATTCAGCAACTATTTTATCCCAACCTTTTAATTGTTCAGCTAAAATAGCATCAGATGTTTGGTAAACATTAACCTTATGCTCGTTCATCAGTTTACCTAAGTCAGTTGAATATCTAACTAAAGCTTTGAAGTAGTTATCTGAGTTTGCAGCATAAGCAGCATTTTTCAAGATAGCTTGGTGAGCAGGTGAAAGGCTATTGTATCTTTTCTTATTCACCGGTATCTCAAACATTTCTTGAGATTGGTGGAAACTACCTAAGTGATAGTGTTTAGATACATCTTGCATTCCAAACTGTGAGTCTGATGTTGGGTTGTTAAACTCTGCAGCATCAATCAAACCAGTTTTCATTGCTGGTTGAATTTCACCACCTGGTAATTGTCTTACAACCATTCCCATAGCAGTTAAAACGTTAGTCGCTAAACCAACTGTTCTATACTTCATACCTTTAACATCAGATACTTTTGTTACGTTCTTTTTAAACCAACCAAAAGGTTGTGCTGGCATCGGCATATGAAAGAATCCAATATAATCGAATCCAACTGAAGCTACTGCTTCTTCATACAGTTTTCTTCCTCCACCATACTCCATCCATCCCATAACTTCTTGAGATGACATTCCATATGAAGGACCAGTACCAAAAAGTGAAGCCGCAGCATTTTTACCATACCAATATGCTGTCACCCAGTGACCCATATCAAGGTTTCCATCACTTACCGCTGCACCAATTTCAGATGTTTTTACAACTGAACCAACTGGCTGAAGATCTATTTTTAAAGAACCTCCAGACATGTCGCTAACCATCTTTGCGTAGTCTCCTGCCATTTCAAAAAAGATGTTAGCGCCTGATGGCCAAGCTGCTTGCATCTTTAATGTAACTGGAGCTGCATGAGCTATGTTGGGCATTGCAACTGTAGCAGCAGCAACTGCACCAGCTTTAGCTG
>CABYXD010000028.1 GCA_902522895.1 uncultured Pelagibacteraceae bacterium | reverse complement strand
GTATCTTCACATGGAAAACCTATTCCACCATTTCATTATATGATTGCTCTTGCAGGAGGAGATGACATTAAATGTGCTGAATACGCTACTTTTGGAACAGAAGAATTATCCAAAAATGTTATTAAAGCTTTAGAAAATAGATCTGCTTGTTTAATGTCTAATCACGGCCAGGTTGCTTTTGGAAAAAATTTGGATGATGCATTTGAACTTGCACAAGAGATAGAAAATATTTGTCATCAATACACTATTGCACTAAAGTTAGGAGAACCTAAGATTCTTTCTTTTGAGGAAATGATGAAAGTTTTGAACAAAGCTAAAGATTATAAAAAAGGTTAAGATGATAAAAGTAGGGGAGCACATTACACTAGATATAATAGGTACAACTAAGGAGTATGATCCTTCAATATATGAAAAAGTTATTAATAAAATTGCTAAAGCGGCAGACGTAACTATTTTAAATATCTCAAAATATAAATTTGAACCCCAGGGGTTTACAATTTTAGCCTTATTGGCAGAAAGCCATATTAGTTTTCATACTTTTCCTGAAAAAGGAATAATAAGTTTTGATTTTTTTACATGCGGAAAAATAAGCCCTTCAATAGCAATTGATATCGTAAAGAAAGAATTTGAACATAAAAGAATAGTAAAAAAGGAATTTAATAGAGACACTAAATCTCTTTATCATGATATTTATAGTTCTTCTGGATTACAAAAGTCTTATGTTGTCAATGAAGTTTTAGAAGATTTTAAATCAAAAGTTGGTCAACATATAGAAATTTTAGAACTAGAACAGTTTGGGAAATCTCTATTTATTGATGGAGAAATACAAGTAGCAGCTTCTGATGAACATCTTTATAGCTCAACTTTTGTAGGAGCAGGTTTAAAATTAAATAAAGACAATGAGAGAACAGCAATCATTGGTGGTGGGGACGGAGGTGTTGCAAGAGAATGTATCTCAAAGAAATTTAATTTTGTTGACTGGTATGAACTTGATCCTGAAGTTGTTGAAGTTTGCAATAAACACTTAGGTAATATTGGAAATAAAGCTACAGAAAAGAATTCAGTTAAATGTGTTTGGGGTGATGCATTTGAAAGTATTAAGTCAGTCAGTGACGATACTTATGACCATATATTTGTTGATTTAAATGATGACCAATTTTGCATAGATTTGGCTGCAAAGAACATGGACTCTTTAGTAAGAATTTTGAAACCAAAAGGAGTAATTACAGCTCAGGTTGGAAGCCAAGACAAAAAACCTCTTCAAGTTGAAAATTGGTTGAATGTATTTCATCACCACTTTGGAAACACCAATTTAGCTAGAGTTTACATACCTAGTTTTGACTGTTCTTGGAATTTTTCTTCATCAATTAATCACTAATTTTTTCTTTTTAAATTCTTTAATATATGAAATACTTATTTCATAAATTATTAAAGGAGAAAATAATGAATATAATTAAAAAGACTATATTTTCAGTTCTAGCTTCTTTGTTAATTATCGGAAACGTTTACGCTTCTGATAAAATCAAAATTGGAACTGAAGGTGCTTATCCTCCATGGAATTCAAAAGATGCCTCAGGTAAGTTAATTGGATTTGAAGTTGAGTTAGCTTACACACTTTGCAGATATATTGGAAAGCAATGTGTAATCGTTGAACAAGATTGGGATGGAATGATACCAGCTTTGATCATGAGAAAATTTGATGCAATCATGGCAGGTATGTCAATTACTGATGAAAGAAAAAAAGCTATAAGCTTCTCTCAAGGTTACGCAGATGAAGTTGCTTCATTAGCAGTAATGAAAGGATCAGATCTAGAAGGGATGAAAACTCCTGCAGGAATTGGTCTTTCAAGTCCTAACAGCGACGCTAAAAAAGCTTTAAAAACTATTACAGCGGCACTTGCTGGAAAAACTGTTTGTACACAAACAGGAACTATTCACCAAAACTTTTTAGAGTCTGGTGATGTAGGAAAAGTTAATCTAAGAACTTACAAAACTCAAGATGAAGTAAACCTAGATTTAGCTTCTGGAAGATGTGATGTTGCACTAGCTGCAGCAGTTGCTTTTAGTGATTATGCTGAAAAATCAGGAAAACCAGTTGTACTTGTTGGTCCAACTTTTTCTGGTGGAGCATTTGGTAATGGTGTTGGAGTTGGTATTAGACAAGATGATACTGAACTTTTAAAAGCATTTAACAAAGCTATTGATAAAGCAAGAAAGAACGGAGACATTAGTAGAATAGCTACTAAATGGTTCGGTTTTGATGCTTCTATGTAATTAATTTTAGATTTGGCGACTATAAAAATAGTCGCCAATCTTTATGGAACTTCTATCATTTGGAGATACTGGTTGGGGTGATGAGTTATTTGTTGCCACATTAATGACTATCGCTGTTTCAATAACAGCTATGTTAGTAGGTTTTTTTTTCGCTCTAATTTTTACCCCACTCAAATTATCAACAAACAAATTTTTTAATTTTATCGGAAATTCTTACACAACAGTAATTAGAGGTGTTCCAGAATTATTAGTAATTTATCTTTTCTTTTTTGGTGGAACTGGTGCTGTTATGTATGTAGCCTCAATTTTTGGTTACAATGAATATATTGAAATAAATGCATTTATAACAGGAGCATTTGCTATTGGAATTATTTCTGGTGCTTATTCAACTGAGGTATTTAGAGGAGCAGTTCAATCAATTGATAAAGGTCAGTTTGAGGCAGCTAGAGTTTTAGGATTAAGTAAATTTGCACAATTTTTTGAGATTATTCTTCCCCAAGTGTTACGAATTGCAATACCTAATCTTAGCAATGTTTGGCAAATTACCCTTAAAGACACATCTTTAATTTCAGTAACTGGTTTAGTAGAAATTATGAGACAATCTTATATTGCAGCCGGTTCTACTAGAGATCCATTATTCTTTTATTCTTTTGCAGCAGTTTTGTATTTATTGCTTACATTTTTAAGTATGAAGATAATTAATAGATTAGAAATTAAATATAGTAGAGGATATTGATGGATCTTGAATTAATGATTGGTAGTTTACCAAAATTATTAGGTGCTGCTGTTATAACTTTAAAACTTTTATCAGTTTCTCTAATTATTGGTTTATTTATTGGGTTATTATTTGCAATTTTGAGAATAAATGAAAATGTTATTATTAATAAATTTGCTTATGGATATTCATATATATTTAGAGGAACACCTTTACTAGTTCAAATATTCATTATTTATTTTGGTTTAGGACAAATTGAATATTTAAGATCTACTTTTTTATGGGTTGTTTTAAAAGAACCTTACTGGTGTGCAATCATTGCTTTTGCTCTAAACACTGGAGCTTACACATCTGAAATCTTGAGATCTGCATTTCAAACGATTAAACCAGGCATTATAGAAGCTGGTAAAAGCTTAGGTATTTCAAATAAAATAGTTTTTTATAAAATTCAAATACCAATAGCGATTAGACAATCTTTACCAGCTTATGGAAATGAAATTATTTTAATGATGAAGGGAACATCATTAGCGAGTACAGTCACTTTGATGGATTTGACAGGCGTCGCTAAATATATTATTTCAACAACTTTTAAGCCTGTAGAGGTGTTTATAGTAGCTGGTAGCATATATTTGTTTATGACTTTTTGTATTCACAATTTTATTAAATTCTTAGAAAAAAAATATAGTTTTAATAGTTAATTAGTTAAGTAATTTTTTAATTTTCAAAAAGATAAATTCCAGTTACATTGTTTTTTTCTAAAAGATTAAGTATAATTAAACACATCAAATGACTAGCATAAAAACAAAAGCTATATTTTACGTATATTCAAATAACGCTCTTGATCATTTAGCTCCTTATGCTGTTTTATGTAGTCAAAAAAAAATATCCTGCACAGTCATATTTGGAGAGGATTTTATTAAACAAAAAGTCCGTCCAAAAAATAATATTATTAAAATTTTTGCAGAAAATAACATTAAAACCTACAATATTTCGAAATATGAAAAAAAAGGATTTTTACAGGTAATCTTTTCAAATATCTGGTTTATTGCAAATTTTTTTGAAAATAATCAATTTATACCAAAATTCATTAAAGATAAAACTAAAGGTCTTTTAAATAGAATATATGAAAAATTAGATGGAGAATTAATAGGAATAAATACTGCAAAAAAAATTTTAAACAAAGTAGAAGGAGAAAGAATTTTAGTTTTTATTGATCATTGGAATAAAAATAAAAAAATTCAAAGTGGCTTCCTATCCACTGTTAAAAAAAATAATAATATAACTATAATTTCTGCTCACCATGCAGTATGGCATGTCCATCAACCAGCATTAATTGATCCAATGTATTCTGAAGATATTGTTTTAGCTTCAAATCATTGGGAAGCAGATTGTAAAAAGATAGTTAAAAGAAGGGAAATTACTGGTAGTCTGCGTTTTTCTAAAACATGGCTTTCAATAATAGATTTACAAGACAAAGAAGAAAAAATTGATCATGATAAAAAAAAGAAAGTACTTGTGCTATCCCATAGTCAAAAATATACGACTGACTGGAATAGAATGATGAATTTTTTCATTACACTTGCTCAACGTAAGGATATTAATTTACGTATCCTACCGCACATTAGAGGAATGAGTAATTTCGAACCACCAAAAATTTTAAAAGATTCATGGGATAAAAATATGACGCTGGATGTTGCAGTTAAAAAATCAGACATAGTTCTTTTTTGGGAAAGCTCAGGAATTTTTGAGGCGGTATTAAGAGGTAAAAAGATATTTTTTTTATCTTTTTTAAGTGCAAGAAATGGTCAATTTATATGGCAAGAGATGGCATCATCAAAAACTATTATTCAAAATGAATTAGAACTGTTCGATGCATTAGATAATTATGATAAAAATAAAGTACCTGATAACATTTGTTTTGAAAAAATAATTTGGCCAGGAACAAATGATCCCTGGACCAATGTTTCAAATTTTTTAGATGAATTTCTAAAATCAAATTAAAAATTTAATAATTTGTATATTCCTTTATTTCTTTTAATTTTGAGCCGGTATATTCATTAATTTGAAGTTTAATTTTTGCTCTATC
>CABYXD010000027.1 GCA_902522895.1 uncultured Pelagibacteraceae bacterium | reverse complement strand
ATATTGTTTTTTAATTAAATTAAAATCTTCTAAATCTTCGGTTGGTAAAAGATATTCAATCAAAAGATTTATATCTTTTTTTTTATTCCAATTTTCATAAATTAGATTATTTGAAAATATTAAAAGATTTTCATCTTTTTGATCAACTATGATTGGAATAAATAAAAACTTCTCTTTGATAATTTGAGTAGGAAATACATTTTTTTGTTCTAAATAAGTAAAAACTTTTTTTTTATCAAATGATACACCTAGATTTAGATAATAAGTTTTGTTTATAAATTTTTCTTCTTTAATTGAAAAAGTTTCAACCATACTTTTTATTTCATTTAAAGAAGTATCATCTACTTTTTTTAAATCTGTAGATTTAATTAACGAAATCATTAATTTATTAAATGCTTTCTTAAAACCTTTATTAATTAATTTATCTTTATTGAAATTATTCTCTAATTTTTCTGAAATTTCTATTTCATCAACTAAAAAAGCTTTGGCTTTAATATTGCTTGTGGAAAAAAAAAATATATTTAAAGCTAGAACAATAAAAAATATATATAAAGATTTTAAATAATACATAGTTATTTTAATATTATAGTAATGAATAAAAAACCCTTTACCTATAAAAAAAGTGGCGTCAATATCCGCGCTGCCGATAATTTTGTAAATTTCATATCTAAAATATCAACAAAAAAAAGAGGCAATAAAAAGTTTAATAATATTGGAGGATTTGGCTCAATATCTGACATTCCAAATAATATAAAACAACCTAAGATAGTTGCTTGCACTGATGGAGTAGGAACTAAAGTTGAAATAGCAAATTTGTTGGGTAAATACAATACTATTGGAATTGATTTAGTCGCGATGAGTGTAAACGACTTGATAGTTCAAGGAGCTAAACCAATTTTATTCTTAGACTATATTTCAATAAATAAAATTAACTTAAAAAAACTTAAATCAATACTTAAAGGAATAATTAGGGGATGTGAAATTGCTAATTGTGAATTAGCTGGTGGTGAAACTGCTGAAATGCCTGGAACTTATGAAAAAGGAAAATTTGATATCGCTGGATTTGCTGTAGGTATAGTGGATAAAAAAAAAATTTTAAATAAAAAAAAGATTAAGAAAAATGATTTGATTTTAGCCTTGCCTTCATCTGGGATTCATTCAAACGGATATTCTTTAGTAAGACATATATTAAATAAAAAAAAAATAAATATTAAAGATAATACTTTTTTAAAAAATGAACTTATT
Organism: uncultured Pelagibacteraceae bacterium; assembly: GCA_902522895.1. Taxonomy (GTDB): domain Bacteria; phylum Pseudomonadota; class Alphaproteobacteria; order Pelagibacterales; family Pelagibacteraceae; genus Pelagibacter. Next base: position 3,884 of record CABYXD010000027.1, on the reverse strand, counting down.
AAACCTACGAAAATTTATGTTAATGAGGTTTTAAATTTAATAAATAAAAACTTATTAAATGGTTGTGCAAATATAACGGGTGGGGGTTTGGCTGATAATATTAAAAGAGTTATACCAGATAAGCTTTGTGCAAATATTAATTTAAATAATATTAAAACTTTAAAAATTTTTAAGTGGTTAAAACATAATAATATTTCAGATGAAGAAATGTTAAAAACATTTAATTGTGGTGTTGGTTTTTGTCTAATAATTAGCCCCAAAAATTTAAAAAAAATTAATACTTATTTTTCAAAAGAATTTAAACCCTACGTAATCGGAAAAATTATCAATGGTAATAAAAAAGTAAAATTAAATGCAAAAATTGACTGGAAATAAAAAAAAAAATGTTGCTGTATTTATATCAGGTAATGGAAGTAACCTTAAAAATTTAATTAATCATTCTCTAAAAAAAAAATCTAAATTTAAAGTTTGTCTTGTAATTTCAAATAATTCAAAAGCTAAAGGCCTTTATTTTGCAAAAAAATTTAATATTAAAAATAAAATTATAAAATATTCAAATATCAAGATTGCAGAAAAAAAAGCTATTTTAGAATTAAAAAAGAATAATATAAAATTAATTTGTCTAGCAGGTTTTATGAAGATTTTATCGAAAAGTTTTATAAAAAAATTTTGTGGTAAGATAATTAATATACACCCATCTTTATTACCAAAATATAAAGGTTTAAATACCCACCAAAGAGCAATAAATAATAACGAAAGATATTCTGGTTGTTCAGTTCATTATGTTAACCAAAAATTAGACTCAGGAAAAATTATTCTTCAAAAAAAGGTGAAAATATTAAAAAATGATACATCAAAAAAACTTGCCAAAAGAATTCTTAAACAAGAGCACCTTTTGTTTCCAAAAGCTTTAAACAAAGTTTTGTCTAGTCTTTAAAGAAAAAATCTATTTCAATTTTTGCATTTTCAACACTATCAGATCCGTGAATTGAATTTTTATCAATTGAAATACCATATTTCTTTCTAATTGTTCCTTCTTCAGCATCTTTAGGGTTGGTTGCACCCATTAATTTTCGGTTTGCAAGAACTGCATTTTCTTTTTCCAAGACCATTGTCACAATTGGTCCTGACGAAAGATATGCACATAAGTCATTATAAAATGGCTTTGTTTCGTGTACTTTATAAAAATTTTCTGCCTCAGATTTTTCTATTTGAATTTTTTTCTCTTTTACAATTGAAAACCCATTATTTCTAAACATTTCTTTAATTTCATTATCTAAATTTCTTTCAACTGCATCAGGTTTTATAATCGAAAGAGTTTGTTCAATATTATTCATAGTTATCTTCTATTAGTTGATTTAATAATCTCACTCCATAACTAGTTGCTCCACCTGAATTTAAAGCTCCACCATATTTTGAAAATGCCATACCAGCTATATCTAAATGTGCCCAAGGTGTTTTATTCAAAATAAATCTTTGTAAAAACTGTGCTGCTGTTGTGGATCCTGCACCTCCTACATAATTAATATTTTGCATATCTGCGTTTTTTGAATTTATAAGTTTATCAAAATTTTTATGTAAAGGCATTCTCCATAATTTTTCTTCCACTTTATCACCCGCCTCTAATAATTGTTTTGATAACTTATCGTCATTTGAAAATAGCCCAGCATATTCAGAACCCAGTGAAACTATAATAGCGCCAGTTAAAGTAGCTAAATCAACTATAAATTTAGGTTTAAATTTTTTTTCAGTGAAAGTTAAAGCATCTGCTAAAACTAATCTACCTTCAGCATCAGTATTTAATATTTCTATTGTTTTACCACTGTAAGATTTTACAATATCCCCAGGTCTTTGAGCATTTCCACTTACCATATTTTCTACGAGCCCTACAACACCAACTGCATTAATTTTTGCTTTTCTAATAGCTAAATTTTTCATTAAACCAACCACTGTTGCTGAACCTGCCATATCATAAGTCATATCTTCCATAAACTTTGCTGGTTTTAATGAGTAACCACCAGTATCAAAACAAACTCCCTTTCCAACAAAAGCTAAGGGATTAGAATTATTTTTTGTTCCTTTCCATTCAATTGTTACTAAGTAAGACCCACGAATGCTTCCTTGACCCACACCAAGTAAAGCATTCATTCCAAGTTTTTTTAATTTCTTTTCATCATATATATTTATTTTTAATCCAAATTTTTTGAGCGTATTTATTCTTTTTGCATATTCATCTGGGTGTAAGACATTTCCTGGTTCTGACACAAGGTCTCTTGCAAAAAAACTTCCTTCTTCTAAAGCTTTAAATCTCAAATGGTCTTGAGTAGATATCTTATTTTTATTTCCTATAACATTTATAGAAACAACCTTTTTATTTTTTTTTGATTTGTAAATATTAAATTCATATGATTTTAATTTTAATCCATGTAAAAAATATCCTATAAAATTTTTTATTTTACTATTAATTGTATCTGAATTTACAAAGTATTCTGTATTCTTATCATAATTGATATGACTATGAAATTTAGCTCCCAAATTTTCTATATCTGATACTTTTATGTCTTTTTTAATAGATACTAAAAATACTGTTTTTTTTGAATTTATTTCAAAAAAAAGTAAATCTCTTTTTAAATCACTAGTTTTCAATAAGTCAGATATGTAGGAAAATTCATTGTTTGAAATATATTTCTTTAAACTGTTTATGCTGAAATTTTCATTAACAAATAAAATGAGATTATTTGTGTTTTTTGAGCCAGTGCTCTTATAGTTAATTTGAATAGACATAATTTTTAAATACACTCTGTACGTGTTCGATGCTATATATGAATAAAATTAATATATTTCAATGAAAAAATTAATATTTAAAAAGCTATATCAAGATACTTTCTACTTCTTTTTAACATCTTTATTAGTGATGAGTCTGATCGTTTGGACACTTCAAGCGGTTAATTACTTTGATTTTGTTACAGAAGATGGTCATGGATTGAGGGTTTATTTTAGCTATACTCTTTTAAATTTTCCTAAAATAATAAATCGAATCTTACCATTTATTTTTTTTATATCCCTATTTTATATAATCTTAAATTATGAACTAAGAAATGAACTTAGTATATTTTGGATTAATGGAATAAGTAAAATTGAATTTTTAAATAAATTAATAATTTTTTCTATTTATCTAATGATTTTTCAAATATTTTTGGCTAGTTATTTGTCACCACTATCACAGTTTAAAGCAAGAGAGTATTTAAAAAATTCAAATATTGATTTTTTTACCTCTTTGATAAAAGAAGGAAAATTTATTAATATTGCAAAAGATATCACTATTTTTATTGATAAAAAAAATGCAGATAATTCCTATAAAGATATTTTCATTGAAGATTTGAGAAACAATAATTCAAAAATGATTTATGCAAAAAAAGGAAATTTAATCAACAATAATTTACAAAAAAAATTTAAACTCATAGATGGTAGAGTTATCAGAAATGAAGATACAGATATAAATATATTTGAATTCGATGAGATTGATTTTGGTTTAGCTGATTTAAACTCAAAAACAATTACTGTTCCAAAAATTCAAGAAATAGATACCTTCACTTTATTAAATTGTTTTAGAGGTAAAATGAAAAAAAATGAAATTGATTTTCATTTTATATGTAAAAAAAAATTACAACCTGAAATTAAAAGAGAATTATTTAAAAGAATCTTTAAGCCATTTTTTTTACCAATAATAACTCTAATCTGTAGTTTTTTAATTATTAAAGCAAAAAATAATATCAAATTTAAAAAATATAATATTTCAGTTTTTATTGTAGCTACTTTGCTTATAATATTTTCAGAAATCTCAATGAGATACATAGCAACATCAAACTACTTAACAGCATTAT
>CABYXD010000026.1 GCA_902522895.1 uncultured Pelagibacteraceae bacterium | reverse complement strand
ACTTCAATAACATCTTCCATATTCAATCCTGCTTTCATCCCAAAGTTAATTCCTTCTGATAATCCTTGAACTAATCCTGCTATACAAATTTGATTGACCATCTTTGCAAGTTGTCCACTTCCAGCGTTGCCAAGTAATTTCATTTTTTTACTAAAACAATCAATTTTATCTTTTGCTTTATCAAAGTCTGCTTGATCACCACCGATCATAACTGTTAATGCACCATTCTCTGCACCGGCTTGACCACCAGACACGGGAGCATCTAATGCACCAAATCCATTTTTTTTTGAATATTCATAAATTTCTTTAGCAATTGTTGCTGAAGCAGTGGTGTTATCAATATAGATTGCACCTTTTTTTATAGTTTTAAACGCACCATTGTCACCAAAAGTAACTTCTCTTAAATCATTATCGTTTCCTACACATGTAAAAACGTATTCAGCATCTTTTGCAGCCTCAGCTGGTGTATCAGCCATTTTTCCTTTGTAATCTTTAATCCATTTTTCAGCTTTAGATTTTGTTCTGTTAAAAACAGTTACATTGTGTCCGCCTTTTGATATATAACCAGCCATTGGATAACCCATGACACCAAGACCTATGAAAGCAACATTACAGCTCATAATTTTTTAATATGTTTAAAAGTTTAAGTTTAAAAGTAATTATATTTGGTTTCATATTTACATTTTTTTCTAGTTTTGGACAGAGTTTTTTTCTTGGTCTTTTTAATTCTAGCATACGGGACGCATTATCTATCACCCAGGGACAATTTGGAACAATTTATGCATCCGCAACTTTGTTGAGTAGTTTTTTGTTAATTTGGGTTGGAAAAAAAATAGATGATATAAGTATATTTAAATTTGCATTTTTTGTAACAATACTTTTATCTTTTTCTTGTTTTTTCTTTTCAAAGATTTCTTCAATAACTTTTTTATTTATTGCAATTTTTCTAATGAGATTTTCAGGCCAAGGTATGATGTCACATACTGCAACAACAACAATTTCTAGATATTTTACAAAATCAAGAGGAAAAGCTTTAAGTACAAGTTGGTTTGGTCTTTCTACTGCCGAATTTATGCTACCTGTTTTAATTGTATATTTGCTTACTATTACTTCATGGCAAAATTTATGGATATATATTTCAATATTAGTTTTGATATTTCTTCCAATAACTTCTTTTATTTTAGTGAAGAACTTAAATTTTGATTCTAGAGAAGAGGCTAACCAACAAGAATTTAATGAAAAAATAAAGCAATGGAAAAGAATTGAAGTTCTTAAAGATTATCGATTTTATATTGTTTGTTTAAATATGTTAGCGATGCCATGGATTGCTACAGGTGTATTTGTTTATCAATCTTTTATTACTGAGTCTAAAGGGTGGGGCACTTATGTAATTGCTCAATCTTTTATGGTTTATTCTGTTTTATCAGTAATAACTTTACTGGTTGCAGGGTTCTTGATTGATAAATTTACAAGCAGAAAAATACTTATTTTCATGAATATTCCGTTATTAATTTCGACTATAGTTTTAATGTATTTTGATATTTCATTTTCAGCTTTCTTATTTCTAGGTTTAATTGGTATATCTAATGGACTTGCAAACGTATTAGGTTCTTCAACATGGGCAGAAATTTATGGTGTTAGGTACATCGGCTCCATAAAAGCTTTAACAACAGCATTGATGGTTTTTTCAACGGCTTTTGGTACTGCATTATTTGGCCTTTTAATTGATACAGGATTTTCAATAGAACAAGTAGCTCAAGTATCATTTATCTATATTGCTTTGGCTACGGTCTTGTTATTTTTTGTTAGAAATAAGCTAAATCCCAAGTATTTATAAAATTCTTCCTTGATTTTTTAAAGTTCACTGTATAAATACTCCCCATGGCTAGAGTAACAGTAGAAGATTGTATTGATAAAGTTGATAGTCCATATGAATTAGTTTTAGTTGCTAAAGAAAGAGCAACCCAACTAAATTCTGGAATAGAGCCTTCACTAGATAGAAATAATGATAAAAATACTGTCATTTCTTTAAGAGAAATAGCTGAAGATAAAATTAAAGTTTCAGATTTAACTGAAAGTGCTGTCTATAAATTAAGAAAACATGTAGAGCAAGTTGATGACGGAGCTGAAGATGATGAAGAAGTAGGTGATGATTTTGAAAGTTTATATAAAGGTGAAATTTCAAAGAGTGGAACACCAATATTGCCATCAAAAAGAGCTAGAAAATCACCAGAAAAAATTCAAGTTTCAAATGAAGATTTAGCAGAACTATCTCAAACAGCCAAACCAGATATTGATACGGCAGCAACAGATGAAACAGGGGCGGAACAAGAAGATGTTTCATTAGATGAAGTTACAGAAACAGAAAACCAAGCTTCAGAGCAAGACACTTCAAGCGAGACTGAAAATAATTAATTAAACTCTTTTAAGATTTTTTCCCTATGTTCATCTAAATCAGGGATATCACCTCTAGTTTTTTCATCTTTATAAGTAGACATCTTAATTGGATTACCTGCTAATTTGAAATCTCCAATTTTTTTATGAAAGGCTTTAACGATCATATTTCTAGCTTCTACTTGAGGATTTTCTACAGCTTCTTTTATATTGAATATTGGACCACATGGAATTTTATCTTTTTCCATATCTTTGACCCATTCATTGGTAGTTCTAAATGATAATTTTTTTTCAAGAATCTCTTTAAGTTCATCCATATTTTTTGCTCTAGATGAATTGTCAGAAAATTTAGGATCTTTACTCATTTTAGGCATTGCTAAAAGTTCACAAAGTTTTTCGAATAATCTATCATTTCCAGCAGCTATAATAATATAACTGTCTTTAGTTTTAAAAGCCTCAAAGGGTGCAATTGACGGATGACGCGAACCCATAGGTTTAGGAATTTCATTTTTAGCTAAGTAACGAGCTATAGCATTTTCTAAAATTGCTATTTGACAATCAAGCATTGAAACATCAATGAACATTCCCTTACCAGTTTTTTGTCTATCATAGAGAGCAGCATTAATTCCTATTGCTGTAAATAAACCAGCAGTTATATCTCCTATAGAGGTCCCAACTCTTGTTGGTTCAGAGTTTGGTTGACCAGTTACACTCATTAAACCTCCCATACCCTGAACAACCATATCGTAAGCTGGTAATTCTTTGAGAGGACCAGTTTGACCAAATCCTGAAGCAGAAGCATAAATTAATTTTGGATATTTTTTACTTATATTTTTCCAACCATACCCCCATTTTTCTAATGTACCTGGTTTAAAATTTTCAACTAAGATGTCAGCTTTAGATAGAATTTTATCAAATATTTTTTTATCCTCATCATTTTTTAAATTTAGAGCAATACTTTCTTTTCCTCTATTTAAAGACATAAAATAAGCTGAGTAGTCTTCGATAAAAGGACCAAATTTTCTAGAATCATCGCCTATTTCTGGCGCTTCAACTTTGATTACTCTTGCACCCAAATCCGAAAGTATCATTGTACAGTAGGGACCTACTAATACTCTTGTTAAGTCTATAACTAAAAGGTTTTTTAAAGGTCCATCCATAAATATTTATTTAATAATTCTTTTTTGACGACTTGACTCTTATTAATAACTTCACTTTAATTGAATTATTATAAATAACAATAGAGGGAAATAATAATGTTAAAAAAAATATCTTTATATTTAACTTCATTAGTTTTTGTTTTTGCTACTGTTGGTTCTGCTTTTGCGGTCACGTTAAAAGCTAGTCACCAATGGCCTGGAACACCAAGAGCTGATGGATCATATGACCCACGTCATGAAATGGTTCAAATCATTGCAGACGAGGTTAAAAAAGCAAATGTTGGAATAGATATCAGAATTTATCCAGCTAAATCATTATATAAACCTAAAGAACAGTGGAAACCAATGACAACAGGTCAATTAGATATTTCTGCTTTTCCATTAGCATATGCATCTAAATTTCATCCAGAATTTGATGCAACTTTAATGCCAGGAACAGTAAAAAATCATGACCATGCATTAAGATTTAATAAAGGTCCAATGATGACTGAAATTAAAAAAATTATTAATGACGCTGGCGTTGTAGTTTTATCTGATGCTTGGTTAGGTGGTGGTTTTGCTTCAAAAACAAAATGTATTAAAAATCCTAGCGATGCAAAAGGACAAGTAATGAGAGCTGCTGGTAAAGCATTTAACCAAATGTTAGAAGCTGCAGGAGCGGGTATACAAAGTATGCCATCATCTGAAATTTATACAGGTTTACAAACAGGTGTATTAACAGGTGCCAATACTAGTTCAGGAAGTTTTGTAAGTTATAAAATATATGAACAAGTTTCATGTGCAACACCTCCAGGAAAATTTGGATTATGGTTTATGTACGAACCAATCCTAATGTCTAAAAAGTCTTTTGATGCTTTAAACTCTAAGCAACAAAAAGCTTTGATGAAAGCTGGAAAAGTTGCTGAAAAATACATGACTGCTCAAGTTGAAAACTTAGATAAAAAGTTTGAAGAAGCTTATAAAGCTGCAGGTGTTAAATTAGTATACATGAACGAAAAAGATCATGCTGCGTGGGTAGAGATTGCAAAAAAATCATCACACAAGGCATTTGCCGACAAAGTTCCAGGTGGTGATAAGCTAATGGAAATGGCTTTAGCAGTTAAATAAAATAATATATAAAGAACCCCTATTTATTCTTATTAAATAGGGGTTTTTTTTATGAAAAAAAAATATCTACAATTTTGTAATTATATAGCAAAAGCTTGTGGTGCATTTGCTGTTTTAGCTTTGCTTTTATCAATCTTAGTTATTGTCGAACTTGTTTTTGAAAGGTATTTTTTTCAAAGAGCAATTACATGGCAAACAGAACTAGTAACCATGCTGTTAGTTGCATCAACTTTCATTGGAAGCGTATATGTGCTTAGTGAAAAAGCTCATGTTAGTATGGAATGGATTTATGATTTTCTATCTAAAAAAAATATAATTAGATTAAAAATTTTTACTTCATTTTTAAGTTTATTTTTTTTTCTAATTTTATTTTATTTTGGATTTTTAATGGTTGAGGAAGCTTTTACAAAAAATTATTCAACAGGTACTGTTTGGGACCCACCATTATGGATACCATATTCATCAATGGCTTTAGGAGCTGTTTTAATGATATTTCAATATATAGCTGAGATTATAAAACTGACTGACGATAAGGATTATAATTAATGGACCCATTGATAATAGCTATAATTGTTGCAGTGTTCACTTTACTGGTACTTTTTTCTGGAATTCCAATTGCTTTTGGTTTGAGTTTTGTATCCATAGTTTTGTTGGTATCATTTGAAGGTTTCCAAATGCTCGATGT
>CABYXD010000025.1 GCA_902522895.1 uncultured Pelagibacteraceae bacterium | reverse complement strand
CTAATTCTGTAGCTAGTTCTGGTCCTCCAGATTTAACAATTTTTCCATTCATCAAAACATGAACAAAATCAGGTTTTATATAATCAAGTAATCTTTGATAGTGAGTAATAATCAAAAATGATTTTTTTTTATCTCTTAATGTGTTCACACCATCAGCAACAACCTTCAAAGCATCGATATCTAGTCCTGAATCAGTTTCATCTAAAATTGATAGTTTTGGTGCCAGCAATGACATTTGTAAAATCTCATTTTTCTTTTTTTCTCCTCCTGAAAAACCAACATTTAATTGTCGATTTAATTTATCCTCATCAAACTTAAGATCTTTAGATTTTTCTTTTACTAATTTTAAAAATTCTATAGCATCAAGCTCTTTCTCTCCTCTGGCTTTTCTAATTGCATTTAAAGAAGTTTTAAGAAATATATTTGTATTTACACCTGGAATTTCTAACGGATATTGAAAAGCTAAAAATATTCCTTTGTGGGCTCTTTCCTCAGTTTCTAGTTCAAATAAATCTTTTCCTTCAAAAAGAATCTCTCCAGAAGTCTTGTATCCTTTTTTTCCTGATAAAATATTTGATAAAGTGCTTTTACCAGAACCATTAGGGCCCATAATAGCATGTACTTCTCCAGGATTTATATTTAAAGAAAATCCTTTTAAAATAGACTTGTTATCTATAGTTGCATTCAAATTATTTATTTTGAGCATTAACCAACACTTCCTTCTAAACTGATTCCAACAAGTTTTTGGGCTTCAACAGCAAATTCCATTGGTAACTGTTGTAAAACTTCTTTACAAAAACCGTTTACAATCAGCCCAACAGCCTCTTCTGAACTTAAGCCTCTCTGCTGACAATAATGTAATTGTTCATCACTAATTTTTGATGTTGTTGCTTCATGAGCTATAGTTGATTCTGAATTTTTATTTTTGATATAGGGGACTGTGTGTGCTCCACATTTGTTACCCATTAACAATGAATCACATTGAGTATAATTATTTGAATTAGTTGCTTTCGATGAAATATCAACAAGCCCTCTATACGTCATATCAGAAAATCCGGCACTTATTCCTTTTGATATAATTTTACTTTTAGTGTTTTTTCCAAGATGAATCATTTTTGTCCCTGTATCAGCTTTTTGATGATTATTTGTAATTGCAATTGAATAAAATTCTCCAACTGAATTATCTCCTCTTAAAATACAACTTGGATATTTCCAAGTGATAGCAGATCCAGTTTCAACTTGTGTCCATGAAATTTTAGAGTTTTTACCTTTACATAGACCCCGTTTAGTTACGAAATTGTAAATGCCTCCTTTTCCATCTTTATCTCCTGGATACCAATTTTGCACTGTTGAATACTTTATTTCAGCATCATCTAATGCAATTAATTCTACATTTGCTGCATGTAATTGGTTTTCGTCTCTCATCGGTGCTGTACAACCTTCTAAGTAACTTACATAACTTCCTTTATCTGCTATGATTAAAGTTCTCTCAAATTGTCCAGTATTAGAAGCGTTAATTCTAAAGTATGTAGATAGCTCCATTGGACATCTTACTCCCTCAGGAATGTATGCAAAAGATCCATCTGTAAAAACTGCTGAGTTTAGAGTAGCAAAAAAATGATCTGTTGTTGGAATAACTGATCCTAAATATTTTTTAACTAGTTCAGGATGTTTTTGAATAGCTTCAGAAATTGGGCAAAAAATAATTCCATGTTTTGTCAATTCTTCTCTAAATGTAGTGGCAACAGACACAGAGTCAAATACGGCATCAACAGCAATACCATTTAGTCTTGCTTGCTCTTGAAGAGGAATACCAAGTTTTTTATAAGTTTCTAAAAGTTTTGGATCTAATTCATCTAAACTTTTAGGTTTATTTTCCATACTTTTTGGTGCTGAATAATAATATAAATCTTGGTAATCAATTTTTGGATATTTTGGTTTTTGCCAATCTGGTTCTTTTAATAATTTAAATCTTTCAAATGCTTTTAACCTAAAATCAAGCATCCATTTAGGCTCTTTTTTAATTTTAGATATAAATTTAATCACATCCTCATTTAAACCTTTTGGGGCTTTTATATTTTCGATATCAGTTGAAAAACCATATTTATAGTCTTTTAAATTATCAATCTCTTTTTGCCTACTATCCATATTATATTCTTCGTTCCATGTTATCTTTTAATAAATCCTCTAAACTTTTTTTTTCAAAAAAAGCATTAATGTGATTTTCTAATTCGTCCCAAAGATTATGAGTTACACACTTTGTAGCTTTACCGTTACAGCCTTTCTTAGATTCTTTTTTACATTGTACAGTTTTAACTTTTTCATCTACTGCATGAAAAATATTCGTAAGTTTTATTTCATTTGGTTTTTTAGAAAGAATGTAACCGCCTTGAGTTCCTCTAATACTTCTAACAATTTGATTTTTTTTGAGTTTTAAAAAAATTTGCTCAAGGTAATCCAGAGAAATACCTTGTCTTAAAGATATATCTCTTAGAGATACTGGATTGATACTATCAAACCTTGCTAAATCAATTAATGCCATTACAGCATATCTACCTTTAGATGTTAGTTTCATATTTCCCTTTATTTTGAAGTGTTTTTATACATACCTGACTAAATTGGTCAAGTATTGATTATAATAAAAAAATTAACATATTGTCGCTTACATATGATAAATGTAATTTTTTTTGAGAATAATAATCAATAGCATTTATGGATAACAAAATTTTAGAAATTTTTATACCAGGCCCTGCCGGCAGACTCGAAGCAAAATATTATAAAAGCAAAAAAAGCACATCACCAGTTGCATTAGTTTTACAACCGCATCCTCAATACGGAGGAACAATGAATAATAAAGTTGTTGTTGAAACTTTTAAAACATTTATGGAAAATGATTTTTCAGTTTGTAGAGTAAATTTTAGAGGAGTTGGAAAGAGTGATGGTGAATTTGATAATGGCCAGGGTGAATTAGCTGATGCTGCGGCTGCCCTTGATTGGTTAGAAAGAGAAAATTTTGACAACTCACAATGTTGGGTATCTGGATTTTCTTTTGGCTCTTTAATTGCAATGCAATTATTAATGAGAAGACCTGAAATAAATAGATTTATAGCTATATCACCACAACCAAATGCTTATGATTTTTCTTTTTTGTCTCCTTGTCCTTCGTCAGGTTTAATGATTTATGGAGAAAAAGATGAATTGGTTCCAACAGAATATATTACAGAACTAAACAAAAGACTAAGTGCTCAGAAAGGTATTAAAGTAGATTTTAAATCTGTAACAGATGCTAATCATTTTTTTACTAAAAATGAAAATTCATTAGTTAAATACCTAGATAAATACATTAAAAAAGAAACAGCTTTATATTAAAAATTTTTGATAATCTCACCACCTGTAATTGGTTCTTTACATCCTGTTGTAGTTGGAAATGAAATAGGTAAACCTAAATGTGATCTAATTGCTAAATAAGCAAAGGCTTGTGACTCTATAAAATCTCCGTCTATACCATGTTCGTCAATTAATATTAGTTCTTTGACATCTAAATTTTTCTTTAAAATATTTATCAAATATTTATTTTTTCTTCCACCACCAGAAACTAAACATGAGGAGTGAGATAAAATATTCTTTTTTAGTGAGTAATTTTTAAACATAAAGTTTATTAAACCTTCTTCTATTAATTTTGCTGATAAATGAGTTAAAGTTGCAGCACCATCTTCTAAAGAAAGACCTCTTACAAATGAAATATCAAAATCTTTTATATCAAGTGATATATTTTTAAAACTATCTAAATGTAAAAAATTATCTATAGCTTGATTTAAAATTAATTCATTAACTTTTCCTGATTTAGCAATCAAACCATCTTTATCATATCTATATTTTGAACTTTTTCTTATCCATTCATCAATTAAACAATTGCCAGGACCAATGTCTTCAGCAAATAATTCATAGTCTTTGTCATTTTTTAAATCAGAAGAATTAAGATTTGAAACACTTGTAGCATTTGAGATACCACCAATATTAATAACTACGATCGGTAATAAATTTAAATCAATATTTCTCACTAAATTTTTGTGAAAAATTGGTGTTAGTGGTGCTCCCTGACCTGAGTTTTTAAGATCATTATGTCTAAAATTATAAACTACTTTCTTTTTTGTTAGCTGAGATAAAAGTTTTCCATCACCCAATTGAACAGAAAGTTTTTCATTTGCGTTATGAAATATGGTTTGACCATGAAATCCTATTAAATCAATATCAAATTTAGGATGTAATTGAACCATTTCATTAACAACTTCTGCATGAAATAAGGTGATTTCTTTTTCAATTAAATTAATATCATTTTTAAAACTTTTAAGATCTTTAGAATTGGTTATTTTATCCCTTAAATTAGTTATTTTTTGATAAAGATCTTTGTCATATTCAAAATATTGATTTTTAATACTAGCGATTTTGCCTTTATCACCATCAGAAATAATCGTTGAAGCATCTACCCCATCCATTGAAGTACCACTCATTAAACCCATTGCTGTATAATTTTTTCCCATTCTTATTTTTTTTTATAAAAATTTGTATATTGTACAAGCTTATACTTATGAATAAATTTTTAAAAGAATTTAAAGATAGGGGTTTTTTCTATCAATGCACAAGTGAAGAGGAATTATCAAAATTATTAGATAAAAAAAAAATAAATGGCTATATAGGTTTTGATTGTACGGCCGAAAGTCTTCATGTTGGTAGTTTACTCCAAATAATGTGTTTAAGACTGCTTCAAAAACATGGACATAGACCTATTGTATTATTAGGTGGTGGAACAACTAGAATTGGTGACCCTTCAGGTAAAGATAAAACAAGAAAGATATTAAATGAAAAAGAAATAGATAAAAATATTAAAAATATAGAAAAAATATTAAAAAGTTTTTTAGACGTCAAAAATCCTAAAACTAAACCAATTTTTGTAAATAACTATTCTTGGCTTAAAGGTTTAAATTATATCTCTTTTTTAAGAGATATAGGAAAGCATTTTACAATAAATAAAATGTTAAGTTTTGATAGTGTTAAAGCTAGATTAGAAAGAGAACAATCACTAAGTTATATGGAATTTAATTATATGATTCTTCAGGCTTATGACTTTCTAGAATTAAATAAAAAGAAAAATTGTACCCTTCAAATAGGTGGTTCTGATCAATGGGGGAATATTGTAAATGGCGTTGAACTAATTAAAAGATATTCCAACAAACAAGTTTACGGTTTAACAACCCCTTTGATTACCTTAGCATCAGGAGCAAAGATGGGAAAAACTGAAGCTGGAGCAATTTGGTTAGATAAAAAACTTTTATCTCCTTATGAATACTGGCAATTT
>CABYXD010000024.1 GCA_902522895.1 uncultured Pelagibacteraceae bacterium | reverse complement strand
TAAGAATGGGTTTTAGAATTTTCATTTAACCAATTTTTTGTTATCCGCTTTTCTAACAAAATAAATACCAACGCTAACAGCTATTAAAGAAATTAATACTTTTGTTGTAATGAGCTCTTTTAAAAAGATATAACTTAAAATAGTTCCAAAAATAGGTATTAAATAAGAAACTTGTGATTGAAATATTAAGCCATTATTTACTAAAATTCTAAATCTTAACAGCCAAGCAATTCCTGTAGAGACTAATCCTAAATAAATCACTGAAATTGTTGAGTCTAGTCTAGGGGTTACATTCCATGGTTGTTCAATAAAACTCACAAGAGGAATTAAAATAATAATTGCCCAAATCAATATTGAACCTGTAACATTTTCATTTTTTTTCTTACTTATTTTTAAAGTTAAAACCCCTCCAATAACATAACAAGTTGATCCAAGAAGAATTAATAGTGCAGATAAAAAATTGTTGTCATCTATCAGTAGATTATCAGAAAATAAATAAATTATTCCAGAAAAACCAATTAAAATTCCAAAAGTTTTAATAAAATTAAACTTTTCATTTTTTGTATAAAAGTGACCTAATACAGTTGAACTTAAGGGTGTAGTGGACATTAATATAGCTGCCAAATTACTTTGAACAGATTTTACTCCATAAGCAATTAAAAAAAATGGTGCTACTAAATTTATAAATCCGATCATTGCAAACCAATGCCAATCTTTAGAAAAAGCTTCAATCTTAATATTTTTGTAATAACAAAGTAATAGAACTGGGATCGCTCCAAAAAAGACCCTTAGAAAGGCAATCGTTACAGGTCCAAATGAATATGTAGCAATCTTAATATTAAAAAAAGCTGATGCCCAGATTAAAGCTAACACGGTTAATAAAATATAATCAATTAATTTTGGTTGTTTCATTCAGCTATTTCTTTAATTTCACCTGATGTTAGTTTTACTAATTGATTAAATTGTATTTTGAAAACACAATTTGGATGACCTGCTGCGGCAAAAACTGTTGAAAATCTTTCTAAATTAGTATCAACAAATATCTTTACTTTACTTAAGTGCCCAACAGGTGAAACTCCTCCTATTGTATAGCCCGTAATTTTTTTAACATCATCAGGATTTGCCATTGAAACATCTTTTTCATCTAAAATTTTTTTTAGTGTTTTTAGTGAACATCTTTTATTCCCTGAAACTAAGCAAAGTATAAAACTCTCACCGGCACTAAAAAGTAAACTCTTAACAATTGCTCCAACACTACAACCTAAAGCTGTAGCTGCATCTTGAGCGGTCCTTGCTGTTTGTTCTAAACAGACAATCTTAAGATTAGGATCAAATTCTTTGATTGATTTTTCAGCTCTTTTAACTGGCTCTTTATTAAGTATTGAATTCACAGATTTCAAAAAATTTTTGTTTAATAATATTGCATAAATACACCACTTATGTGAAAATTGCATATGTGTTATTTATTAAATAAGCAATATTTTTAGTGATTATTTTGTTAATTACCACTCATAGAATTATATAGGAGACAAAATGAGCGCAGCAAATGTTTTAAAGTTTATTAAAGAAAAAGAAGCAGAATTTGTAGATCTTAGGTTTACCGACCCAAGAGGTAAACTTCAACATTTAACAATGGACGTAGGTGTTGTTGATGAGGATATGCTAAATGATGGAGTCTTTTTTGATGGTTCATCAATTGCAGGATGGAAAGCAATTAATGAGTCTGACATGATTTTAAAACCGGATACTGCAAGAATGTTTATGGATCCTTTTACTTCTCATAACACTGTAGTTTTATTTTGTGATATTTTGGATGCTATAAAAAGATCTCCTTACGAAAGAGATCCAAGAGGTGTTGCAAAAAAAGCTGAAGAATATTTAAAATCATCTGGTATTGGAGATAAGGCATTTTTTGGTCCTGAGCCTGAATTTTTTGTATTTGATGATGTAAGAATTAAGAATGATATGAATGAATGTGGATTTAAAATTGATAGCAAAGAAGGTCCATATAATTCAGGTAAAGAATATGAAAATGGAAATATGGGGCATAGACCTCCAATAAAAGGTGGTTATTTTCCAGTACCCCCAGTTGATAGTGAACAAGATATGCGGGGTGAATATTTAAAAAATTTAAAAGAAGTTGGTATTAAAGTTGAAAAACATCACCATGAAGTTGCTCCAAGTCAACACGAACTTGGGATGTACTTTGGAACATTAGTTGATCAAGCAGACAATGTTCAATTATATAAGTATGTTGTTCAAATGGTTACACATTCTTTTGGTAAAACGGCAACATTCATGCCAAAACCTGTTGCTGGTGATAATGGTTCTGGTATGCATATCCATCAATCTATTTGGAAAGGTGATACACCAGTATTTTCTGGTGACGCTTATGCTGGTTTATCAGAAACTGCTCTACACTATATTGGTGGAATTCTAAAACATGCTAAGGCAATTAATGCTTTTGCTAACTCTACTACTAACAGTTATAAAAGACTAATTCCAGGTTTTGAAGCTCCTGTGCTTCTTGCTTACTCGGCTAGAAATAGATCTGCTTCATGTCGAATACCTATTACTTTAAGTAAAAAAGGAGCTAGATGTGAAATAAGATTTCCTGATGCCTCAGGGAACCCTTATCTAACTTTTGCAGCAATGCTTATGGCTGGTCTCGATGGTATTAAAAATAAGATTCATCCGGGTGAGTCTTTTGATAAAGATCTATATGAATTACCACCAGAAGAAGTTAGTGCCATTCCAACTGTTTGTGGCTCCCTTAGAGAGGCTATGGAAAGTTTGGACAAAGATAGAGAATTCTTAACTCAAGGTGGAGTGTTTACTGATGATCAAATTGATGCTTACATTGCACTTAAGTTTGAAGAGATACATAAATTTGAACACGCACCTCATCCAGTCGAATTTGAGATGTATTACAGTAGTTAGTAATTAATTACTGTTTAGTTGTTGCAATTGTATCTTTGTTAACACCTTTTTTAACAACATAATCCTGAGTGCCGTTCGCACCAGTTTCTACTTCCTTACGAAGATCTTTAAAAAAAGTTCTTTGCTTTAAAGAATTTTTAAGGTTTTTAACAAGATTTTTAAATTCAAACGTGTTCATGATTCATTTATACACCAGATATGCGTTTAATGCAATACTGATATGCAAATAATGGGATAATACAACCTATTCGACTTTAAAAGACTCTCCACAACCACAACGCTCGGTTTCGTTAGGGTTATTAAAGACAAATGAAGAAGATAATTCCTCTTTTTTATAATCCATTTCAGTCCCAAGTAGGTACATTACAGCAGCAGAGTCGACAAATACCTTAACACCTTTTTCCTCTATAACTTCATCGTTAGGATTAGTTTCTTTAGTATATTCCATAACGTATGACATGCCAGCACAGCCGCCTGATTTTACTGAAACTCTCACACCAAGTGAACCTTGTTCAGCATTGGACATGATTTCTTTAATTTTTAAAGCAGCATTATCGCTTAATTTAATAATAGGACTCATTATAAGTTTAACTCCAATTTTGCTGCATCAGACATCATATCTTTATTCCAAGGTGGGTCCCAAACTAATTCTAAATCAACTTCTTCAATCCCTTCAACTTGCATTGCTCCCTCTTTAACTTCTTTTGGTAAACTTTCAGCAACGGGACAATTTGGAGTTGTTAAAGTCATTTTAATTTTAGCAGATTTTTCATTTTCTACTTGTATATCATAAATTAATCCTAAATCATAAATATTCACAGGTACTTCAGGGTCGTAAATCTTTCTAATTTCTTCTATAATTTGTTCTTTTTTAGACATATTTAATTTTCTGTTTTTACCTCTTCTTTTTTCTCATCAATAGCTGAAACAAGAGTATGCCAAGATAGTGTTGCACACTTCACTCGCATTGGATATTGCTTTACTCCTGACAAACACATTAATTTGGTTTTTTCATCCTCTTTTAAATTTTCTGATTTCAATTCAGGATTTTCTTTTATCATTCCTAAAAAATCTTCAACAATTTCTTTAGATTCGTGTTCATTTTTACCTTTAATTAAGTCTGTCATAATTGATGCTGAAGCCATTGAAATAGCACATCCACTACCTTCGAATGAAATATCTTCAACAATTTTTTGTCCATTGAGTTTTAAATAAACATGAACATTATCACCACATAAAGGATTGTGTCCTTTTGCATCTTTATTAAAATCTTCTGTCTTTCCAAGATTTCTTGGATTTTTACCATGCTCTAATATTATCTCTTGGTATAATTCTTTTAAGTTCATTTTAAATTAAATATTTTTTTACAATTAACTATTGCAGCATTAAGTTTATCTAAATCATCTTTAGTATTATAAATGCCAACTGATGCTCGTGAACTAGCAGTTATATTTAATTTATCATGAAGTATTTGACAGCAATGATGTCCTGCTCTTATTGCTACACCGTCCTCATCTAATATGGTCGCAACATCATGTGGATGAATGCCTTCTATAGTAAAAGATAAAACTCCACCCTTATTTTTTGGGTTGCCAATTAATTTTACTGAGTTATTTTTTTGTAATAGTTCCTGTCCATATTCAATTAATTCAGCCTCATGTTTCATTACATTATCTATTCCAATACTTTCTAAAAATTTAATTGATTGATCAAATGCTATAACTTGCGCTGTAGCCATTGTTCCTGCTTCATATTTATTAGGTAACTCACCATAAGAAATTCTATCCTTTTTAACTTCATTGATCATTCCACCACCACCTTGATATGGAGGCAACTCTTCAAGCCATTTTTTTTTACCATACAAAACTCCTAATCCAGTAGGTCCATACATTTTATGACAAGAAATTGCATAGAAATCACAATCTAAATCTTGCATATCTAACTTCAAATGAGGGGCACCCTGACAACCATCAACTACAACAATTATACCCTTTGAATGTGCTAACTCAGTTATCTGTTTAACAGGCAATATTGCTCCAGTAACATTTGATAAATGAGTAATTGCAATAACTTTTGTTTTAGAGGTTATTTTTTTTTCAATTTCCTCTAAAGTAATCTCTCCATCTTCATTAATCTCAGCAAAATTAATCTTAATATTTTTTGATTTTCTTAAAAAGTGCCATGGCACATAATTAGAATGATGTTCTAATTCAGTAAGAAGAATTTCATCACCTTCCTGTAAATAGTTTTGCCCCAAAGTATTAGCAACAAGATTAAGTGCTTCTGTTGCACCTTTAGTAAAGACAATCTCATTTTTATCTTTAGCATTAATAAATTTTTGAACTGAAGTTCGAGTATTTTCGTACAAATTAGTTGCTGCTACTGCAAGATAATGAACGCTTCTGCCAACGTTTGAAAATTGTTTTGTATAAAATTCATTTATTCTATCGATTACTACTTTTGGTTTTTGTGAAGAGTTTGCGCTATCTAGGTAAACTAAATCATTATTTTGAATTTTTTCATCAAAAATTGGAAATTGTTTTTTAACTTGGTCTATATTCATTCTTTAAATCCTATCAAATTTTTAATTAAATTTTTTATTTCTGGGTCAGTTATTTTTTCAACTACATCAAGTAAAAAACCATTGATTAGTAATTCTCTTGATTGCTGATAACTTAATCCTCTAGACATCAAATAAAATATAGAGTCTTCATTTAAACTACCAGATGCAGAACCATGTGAACACTTCACGTCATCAGCATAAATTTCTAACTCTGGCTTTGCATTAAACTCTGAATCTTTGTTTAGTAATATTGCTTTACTAAGTTGATATCCATCGGTTTTCTGTGCTTTAGAATTAACAAAAATTTTTCCTTGATATGCTGCTTTAGAACTATTTTCTAAAACACTTTTAATTAATTGATAGCTTTTTGTGTTCTCAGTTAAATGATTTATTATCGATCTAATTTCATGATGTTTTTCATTGTTGAGAGAAAGAATACCATTCACAAATGCAGATGAGTATTTGCCATTTAAATTGCAATTAATTTCA
>CABYXD010000023.1 GCA_902522895.1 uncultured Pelagibacteraceae bacterium | reverse complement strand
CATAATCGATATAAGTCATCCGTTATGGCCAGTATGAATGTTAATAAAAGAACAGTTTCAAGATGGGGAATTTATAAGATAAATAAAAGATTAGATAAAAAAAATTTTTTGATTGATAATGTAATAGAAAAACCGTCAATAAAAACAGCCCCTTCTAATAAAGCTGTGATTGGTAGATATATTTTACCTAAAAAAATTTTTTTAAAATTAAAAAAACAAAAACCTGGTAAAGGTGGTGAAATACATATCACAGATGCAATTCAATCATTAATAAAAGACAAAGAAAAATTTATTGGACATAATTTTTCAGGTAAATATTTAGATTGTGGAACTATAGACGGTTATATTAAATCAACAATGGAAATTAAAAATTTATGAAATTATGCATGATAGGAACAGGTTATGTTGGATTAGTAAGTGGTGTTTGTTTTTCAGATCTAGGCAATGATGTTATTTGTGTTGATAAAGATATAAATAAAATTAATTTACTCAAGAAAGGCAAAATTCCAATTTATGAACCTGGTTTATCTGAATTAGTAATTAAGAATTATAAAAATAAGAAGTTAAAATTTTCTTCTGATTTAAAAACATCAGTAAAAAATAGTGATATTATTTTTATTTGTGTAGGAACTCCAACTAAAAAAAGTGGTAGTTCTGCAGATTTAAGTCAAATTTATAATGTTGCTAAAAAAATAAGTTTATCAATTAATAAGTTTAAAATAATCATAACCAAATCTACAGTTCCAGTTACTACTGGTGACCAAATTGAAAAAATATTATCTAAAAAAAATAGTAAGAATAAATTTGCAGTTGTTTCTAACCCTGAATTTTTAAGAGAAGGAGAGGCCATAAGAGATTTTACTTATCCTGATAGAATAGTAATTGGTTCTAATGACAAAAAATCAAATCGAATTATGAAAAATTTGTATTCTCCATTAATATCAAAAGGGGCTCAGTATATTCATTCGTCTAGAAGAGCAGCAGAATTAATTAAATATGCGTCCAATGCTTTTTTGGCTACAAAAATCACTTTCATAAATGAAATAGCAAATTTATGTGAAAAAACTGGCATTAACGTGGAAGATATTTCCATAGGAATGGGTCTAGATAAAAGAATAGGCAGTCGTTTTTTAAGGGCTGGTCCAGCTTATGGTGGATCTTGTTTTCCTAAAGATACTAGAGCAATCACTTCTACGGGAGATGAATTTAAAACAAATTTATCTGTTATAAAATCTGTAATTAAATCAAATCAAAATAGATCAAATATCCTGCTCAAAAGAGTTCATGAAATTTTAAAAAATAAAGTTAAAAATAAAAAGATAACTTTTCTTGGTGTTACTTTTAAAGCAAACACTGACGACATGAGAGATTCATCAAGTCTTATTATGATACCTTCTTTGGCTAAAAAAGGAGCATTAATTAAATATTTTGATCCTACTGGTTATAAAAAAGACTTTGAAAAAATTAAAAATGTTTCATATGAAAATACAATTAAAAAATCCTTAGATGGGTCAGATCTAGTAATTATTCATACAGAATGGAATGATTTTAAATCTTTAAATTTCAAAAAATTAGTTAAAGGTAAAAAATTCATCATTTATGACATGAGAAACATTTATTCCCCCACAAAAATAAAAGGACAAGGTTTTAAATATTTTAGTATTGGTAGATAAAATTTTATTTTAATTCAAATATTGCATCAACTTCAACCGAAACACCAAGTGGTAAGCTATTTGTGCTTACAGCTGCTCTTGTATGCATTCCTGCTTCTCCAAAAATTGAGGCTATTAAATCAGAAGCACCATTAATTACCTTTGGTTGATCAGTAAAGTCTTCAGTAGAATTTACAAACCCAGTTAATTTTACACATGATTTAACTTTTGATAAATCATCTGCACAAGATTTTTTTACTTGTGAAACTATACTTAATGCACATCTTTTGGCTGCGTTATATCCAGCTTCCGTATCTAAATCTTTACCTACCTTACCTTTAATCAATTGCCCATTTTCATCAATCGATATTTGTCCTGATATGAATAACATTTTTCCCGAGGTTTTAGTTGCCACATAATTTCCTACAGGTGCTTTAGCTTCTGGTAAAATTATATTAAGTTCTTTTATCTTATCATCATAACTCATTTTGATTTCCTTTTTTTTGATTTCTTTGTTTTATCGTATTCTTTTCTTTTCTCAATCAATATTAATGCTTCTTCCATAGTTAGTTCTGTAGGATCTTTTTCTTCAGGTATTGTTGCATTAAGAGATTTATATTTAATGTAGGGACCGTATTGTCCTTTCATTATACGAACTGGTTTTTTATCTTCGGGATGTTCTCCTAAATCTTTAATCATTGATGAAGACATTCTGCCAGGTTTAGCTTCAGCTATTAAAGTTATTGCTCTATTTAAACCAATTGAAAAAATTTCATCGATATTTTCTATTCGAGCTGATTTGTTTTCACATTTTAAATAAGGACCAAATCTTCCAGTATTTAATGTAATTTCTTTTTGATTGTCAGGATTTATTCCCAAAGACTTTGGAAGTGAACATAAAAATTTAGCTTTTTCCAAATCAACATTTTCTAATTCTAATCCTTTAGGTATAGAAACATTTTTTAAAAATTCATTAACATCTGATTTAAGTTTTTTTGTTTTCTTTTTTTTTTTAGGTGTTTTGTCGATTTCTGAATCACCTGGAATTTTTTCATACTGAAGGTAAGGACCAAATCTTCCATTTTTTAAATAAATATCGTTACCATTTTCGTGTTTTCCAATAAATTTTGGTTCAGCTAACTGAGCTTGAGCAGCTGCTTTGGCTTTCGATAAAGGTCTTGTAAATTTACATTCAGGATAATTTGAGCATCCAATAAAAGCACCACCTCTAAAACTATTTTTTAAACTAAGAGTTCCAGAGCTACATAATTGACATTTTCTTACTATATTTCCATTATCATCTTTATCAAAAACTAAGTCTCCCAAACTATCGTTTAAAAGGTCTAAAACTTCTCTTGTTCTTTTCTCTTTTACCTCAGATACATTGTTATTAAAATCTTTCCAAAATAATTCCAGAACCTTAATCCAACTTTCTTTTCCTGAAGTAATTTCATCTAGTTGATCCTCTAAGCCAGCAGTAAAATTATAATCTACATATTTTGAAAATAATTTTTCTAAAAAAGCAGAGATTAATTTTCCTCTATCTGTAGGAAAAAACCTTTTGTTTAAGATTTCAGCATATCCTCTATTAGCAATTGTGGAGATAATACTGGCATAAGTAGAAGGTCTACCAATACCTAATTCCTCAAGTTTTTTTACTAAACTAGCTTCAGAATATCTTGGTGGTGGTTGTGTAAAATGTTGTTCATCTATTAAAGCTTCAATATTAACAAGTCCCTTAGACATTGATGGCAAAATACCTTCATCATCATCTTTATTAGGATTATTATAAATTTTTAAAAAACCATCGAATTTAAGAACAGAACCACTAGCTTTGCAAATTGTATCATTATTATCTGAAGATATAGTTATTGTGTTTCTGTCAAATTTTGCAGACTCCATTTGAGAAGACAAGGCTCTACTCCAAATTAGATCGTAAAGTTTAACTTGATCTGGGCTTAAGTATTTTTTAACACTTTGTGGAGTTCTAATAATATCAGTAGGTCTTATAGCTTCGTGAGCTTCTTGCGCATTTTTTGCTTTTTTCCCAGAATAATTTAAAGCATTTTCAGGTAGATATTCATTACCAATTTCTTTTATTATATAATTACGAAAAGCTGAAATAGCATCTTTAGATAAATTAGTTCCGTCGGTTCGCATATAAGTGATCAAACCTATCGTTTCACCTTCTATTTCAATTCCTTGATAAAGTTTTTGAGCAATTTGCATTGTTCTTGACGCACCAAAACCTAGTCTACTAGAAGCGGTTTGTTGAAGAGTAGAGGTAGTAAACGGACCAGAAGGATTACGATTTATTATTTTACTAGAAATATCAGTAATATTAAATTTTTTTTTCTTAACACTTAAAATAGCTTCATTAATTTCTTCTTTAGTTTTAAATGAAAATTTTTCAATTTTATTATTATCCAATTGACTAATACTTGCTGTAATGTTTTGATTTTTATTATCTGCAAATTTAACACTTAAAGTCCAAAACTCTTCTGGCCTAAATGACTCAATTTCATGCTCTCTTTCTGTGATTAATTTAAGAGCTACTGACTGGACTCTACCAGCAGATTTTGACCCTGGTAATTTAGTCCAAAGTATTGGTGAAATATTAAAACCAACTAAATAGTCTAAAGCTCTTCTCGCCATATATGCATCTACAAGTAAAGGCTCAATTTGTCTTGGATTTTCAATACCATGAATTACAGCTTTTTTGGTAATTTCATTAAACACAACTCTTTCAATCTCTTTATCTTTTAACAGTTTTTTTTCATTTAAATATTCTTTGACATGCCATGCAATTGCCTCACCTTCACGATCGGGGTCAGTCGCTAATATAATTTTAGATGAATCTTTTGCAGCATCAGTAATTTCTTTTAAATATTTTTTTGAAAAACTATCTACTTCCCATTCCATTTTAAAATCCTGATCTGGATCAACTGAACCATTTTTAGAAGGAAGATCTCTTATATGTCCATAACTTGCTAAAACTTTATATTTGTCACCTAAATATTTATTAATTGTTTTAGCTTTAGCGGGACTTTCTACGATGACTAAATTCATATTCTACAAACTACTTAAAAGAGTTAGATAGTCAAATTAATAAATTTTTGTCTTAGTTTCCTCTTTATTTCTCAATCTTTTGATATTTTCTCTGTGGGTAAAAAATATTAACACAAACATGATTGTAAAAAAAATTACTTGATCAAATTGAGCTGTTATTAATAAATAAAAAGGAACTGAAATAGATGCTACTAATGAAGATAAAGATGAAAATTTAGAAAGTCCAAAAGTGATTAACCAAAAAATTATAAAAACTAAACCAAAATGAATATTTAAAGCAAACAAAATTCCAACATAAGTAGCAACCCCTTTACCTCCTTTAAATTTCAGCCAAACAGGAAAAACATGACCTAAAAATGCACAAAGAGATCCAATAAAAAGTAATTCTGGAAAATTAATCTTAATATAAATAACTGGTATAACCGCTTTTATAATATCAAAAAATAAAGTTGTATAACCAATAAATTTATTTCCAGTTCTCAATGCATTTGTTGCACCAATATTACCAGAACCAATATCTCTTATATCTTTTTTTAAAAAAATTTTTGTTAAAATAAAACCAAATGGAATCGAGCCTAAGAGGTAGCAAATTACACCTATAATTAATATATCCATATTATAGCTTAAATAATTCTTTACCTTTTACAAATGTATTTATAACTTTTCCTTGAAGTTTTTTATCTTCAATTGAGGTATTTTTAGATTTTGAAACTAATTTTTCTTTTTTTACAATCCATGGTTTATCTATATCAACAATACAAAAATCAGCATCATTTCCTATTGTTAGATTGCCTTTGTTAATTTTAAGTATTTTTGCAGGATTTGATGTTAGTGCTTTTATTATTGTTTCTAATTTAAGAGATCCATTATGGTAAAGCTCTAAACTAAGTGAGAGAAGAGTTTCTATTCCAGAAGCACCAGTGGCAGCTTGTGAAAATGTAAGTCTTTTAGATTCTTCATCTTCTGGTTTATGATCAGAAACTATAACATCTATTAATTCGTCTTTTAATCCTTGAACTAAAGCTATTCTGTCCTCCTCTGTTCTTAGCGGGGGAGATAACTTTAAGAATGTTCTAAAATCACCAATATCATTTTCATTTAAAGAAAGATTATTTATTGAAACACCAGGAACTAAATTTTTATCAATCGGGTTCTGTACATTACCAAAAAAACTTGTTTCATTTGAAGATCCCATAGCAAATTCATCACAATTTAATTTTCCAAGAAGAATAGCGCCTTCATTCCAAATATTATTTGTCACAGTAGACTCATAAGTTGGCAAAAAATTATTTAAAATTTTACTTCCAGCAGTTGTACGAATGTTTTTAGTACAAAATAAATCTTTAACTGCCATTGGTATACCTGGCAATTTTAAATCTAAATTTGGATTTTCATCAAATTTTACAGCTTTTTCTAATGCAGATGAATAATCTTCTGTTATATATGCG
>CABYXD010000022.1 GCA_902522895.1 uncultured Pelagibacteraceae bacterium | reverse complement strand
TGACCGTCAAGGTTATAAGAAAAAATCTTTAAATTCAAAGGCATATAAATGTCTTGCTCAAAAACAGGTTACATTTGTTAACTTTAAAAAAGTCAACATTTCATCTTCTCAATTGAGAAAAATTTGATAGTCTGAATATAATTAATGGATAAAATTTTAGATCTTAAAACTACAATAATAAAAACTCTAGATTTTAATAAAGCTCACGACATCGTAAGTATTGATTTAAAAGATAAAAGTTCCATGGCCGATTATATGATCATAGCTAGTGGAAATTCTTCAAGACATATTCAATCTTTATCAGAACAAGTTTTAGAAAAACTCAAAGATAATGGGTTAAGAGAATCTAGAATTGAAGGTAAGGATAGTAGTGAGTGGAAACTGGTAGATGGAATAGACCTTATAGTTCACATTTTCCACCCTGAAAAAAGAAAATTTTATGAATTAGAAAAAATTTGGTCTGAACTAATACCAAAAGAAAAAGTAATTATATGAAACATAAACTTTTAGTAATTTTTTTTTCTTTTAACTTTTTTTTTATATTTAATAGCTCAATATCTTCTGAAATTGATGTTTATAAAAAAATTGATTTATTTGGTGAAGTATTAGAAAAAATTAACGAAGAATACGTTGATGAAATAAACCAATCAGAAAGTATGGACTCTGCAATAAATGGTTTACTCCAATCTCTTGATCCGTACTCAGCCTATATGTCTCCTGAAATTTTCAACGAAATGCAGACGGAAACTAGTGGTGAATTTGGAGGTCTTGGGATCGAAGTAAGTATGGAGTCAGGTGTGGTAAAAGTAATTTCTCCAATTGATGATACCCCTGCTTCAAGAGCTGGTATTAAAGCAGGTGATTATATTGTTAAAATTGAAGACACTCAAGTTCAAGGAAAGTCCCTTAGTGAAGCTGTTGATTTGATGCGAGGACCTATTGGTTCTGCTATTGAATTAACTGTTCGAAGAAGAGGTGTAAAAAAAGCTCTTACATTTAATATCAAAAGAGAAATCATAAAGATTCAATCTGTTAAATCAGAACTATTAGAAAATAATATTGGCTATATTAGGCTGACTTCTTTTAATGAAAATAGTAGTGAACAAATATTAAATAAAATAGAAGTTTTAGAAAAAAATCAAAATGTTAATTCTTACATTTTAGATCTTAGAAATAATCCTGGTGGATTATTATCGCAAGCAATAAAAATATCTGACTTTTTTTTAGATAATGGTGAAATTGTATCCACAAAAAGTAGGAAAGCCTCTGAGAATAGAAAGTGGTTTGCAAAAAAAGGGGATATCACAAATGGAAAAACATTAGTTGTACTAATTAATTATGGCTCAGCATCAGCTGCAGAGATTGTTGCTGGAGCTTTAAAAGATCATAAAAGAGCAATAATATTAGGTGAAAATAGTTATGGAAAGGGGTCTGTTCAATCAATTATACCATTAAAAAATAAAGGAGCGATTAGGCTTACTGTTGCTAAATATTATTTGCCATCAGGAAAATCTATTTCCGAAGTTGGAGTAAGTCCAGATATTGAAATTAATGAAAAAGGTGAAGAGTTTAGAATAAAAACTGAAACAGATAATCAACTTAATTACACTATTAAACTTTTAAACGGATAAAATGGAAGATAAGTTTAAAAATCTACCTCTTCGAAATGGTGTAGGAATAATTTTACTTAATAAAAATAATAAAGTTTTTGTTGCCAAAAGAATTGATAATGCAAAAAATTTTTGGCAAATGCCCCAAGGTGGTGTTGATGATGGTGAAGAATTTTTAAAAGCAGCTCATAGAGAATTGGAAGAAGAAACAAGTATTAAAAGTGTGGAATTGATTAAAGAATTAGAGGGTGCATTGAGCTACGAACTTCCTGAGCGCTTATTAGGGATAATTTGGAAAGGAAAATATAAAGGACAAAAACAAAAGTGGTTTTTAATGAGATTTATTGGCGAAGAAAGAGAAATAAATATTAAAACGAGAAATCCAGAATTTTTGGAATGGAAATGGATAGATCTCGATCAAATCACCGAAGTGGTAGTAGACTTTAAATTACACGTTTACAAAGAACTAAAGAAAAAAGTTAAGAAGATAATTAATTGAGTGATTTTAATACTTCAATTTTTTGATCTATTAAATATTTAGACTGATCATTAATTTCTGGTTTTTTTGTTTCCTCTTCAGCTTGACTTAGTAAATTTTGTTTTGTGGATTTATCCAAATCAGAAAGGTTATATATTGAGCTAGTTAAGATCGATAAATTATCATTTTTAAACTCAACAATTCCATCCTCTACATAATAATTTTCATCTCCAGATTTTGATAAAATTTTGATTATCCCAGGCTTTAAAAATGAAATAATAGAAATGTGATCTTTAAGTATTCCCATCTCACCTTCAAAAGCTGGCACAATAACTTCTAAAACATCTTCTTTAACTAAAAAAGACTTTTCTGGATTTACTATCTCGATTTTAAACTCTTCATTCATTAAGCAGCAACTTCCTTAGTCATTTTATCAGCTTTTTCTATTGCTTCCTCTATAGTTCCAACCATATAAAAAGCTGCTTCTGGAAGATGATCGTAATCACCTTTACAAATAGCAGCAAAGCCTTTTATCGTTGAGTCAAGATCAACCAGTTTACCTGGAGAACCAGTAAATACTTCAGCAACAAAGAATGGTTGAGATAAAAATCTTTGTATTTTTCTAGCTCTAGCTACGACTAATTTATCTTCTTCAGATAATTCATCCATACCTAAAATAGCTATGATATCTTGAAGAGATTTATAAGTTTGTAAGATTTTTTGAACCTCTCTAGCAACTCTATAATGCTCATCACCAACTATTCTAGGGTCCAAAATTCTTGAAGTAGAATCAAGTGGGTCAACCGCAGGGTAAATACCTATCTCTGCAATTTGTCTAGAAAGAACTGTAGTTGCATCCAAGTGAGCGAATGAAGTTGCTGGCGCAGGGTCAGTTAAATCATCAGCAGGTACATAAATTGCCTGTACCGATGTAATTGATCCTTTATTGGTTGTAGTAATTCTTTCTTGAAGGTTACCCATATCAGTCGCAAGTGTTGGCTGATAACCAACTGCAGATGGTATTCTTCCTAATAGAGCTGATACCTCAGAACCTGCTTGTGTAAATCTGAAAATGTTGTCTACGAAAAAAAGAACATCTTGACCTTCTTCATCTCTAAAATACTCAGCTACAGTTAATCCTGTAAGAGCAACTCTAGCTCTAGCTCCTGGAGGCTCATTCATTTGACCGTAAACTAACGCAGCTTTTGATCCTGGTCCTTCTTTTTTAATTACACCTGAGTCTATCATCTCATGGTATAAATCATTTCCTTCTCTAGTTCTCTCTCCAACGCCTGCAAAAACTGAAAAGCCACCATGTGCTTTTGCAACGTTATTAATTAATTCCATAATCAAAACTGTTTTTCCTACGCCTGCTCCACCAAATAAACCAATTTTTCCACCTTTTGCATATGGTGCAAGCAAATCAATTACTTTAATACCTGTGACTAATATTTCAGTTTCAGTTGATTGTTCATTAAATTCTGGAGCAGCTCTGTGGATTGGCCAACTCTCTTTTGTTTTGACCTCACCTCTTTCATCAATTGGTTCTCCAATTACATTAATGATTCTTCCTAGTGTTTCAGGTCCAACAGGAACTTGGATGGGTGCTTTAGTGTTGATCACCACATCACCTCTTTTTAAACCCTCAGTAGCATCCATTGCTATAGTTCTAACAGTAGACTCTCCTAAGTGCTGAGCAACTTCTAGAACTAGTCTGTTGTCTCCATTTTTACATTCCAAGGCTGTTAAAATTTCTGGAAGATCTCCATCAAATTTTACATCTACTACTGCTCCAATAACTTGTGTAATTATTCCTTTGCTCATAATTATAAACTTTCTGCTCCTGATATGATTTCTATTAATTCTTTAGTAATTGCTGCCTGACGACTTCTATTATACTCTATAGTAAGCTTGTCAACCATTTCACCTGCGTTCCGGGTTGCATTATCCATTGCACTCATTCTTGAGCCCTGTTCACTAGCTGAATTCTCTAACATTGCTTTAAATATTTGCGTTGAAATATTTTTTGGCAATAAATTGCTTAAAATCTCATCTTCATCTGGCTCAAACTCATAACTATCCTCAGATTTATCTTCATCAGAATTTTCTACATTTAAAGGAATTATTTGCTGAGCTTGAGGAATTTGAGTTATTACATTTTTGAATTGATTATAAAAAATAGTACAAACATCAAACTCTTCAGATTCAAATTTTTTAATTATCATTTTGCCAACTTTTTCAGCATCAAAATAATTAGCATGTTTGGACTCTTTAAATGAAATATTTTCAATAATCTTATCACTATAAGCTCTTTTAAGTTGATCATTACCTTTAGAACCTACAGTAATGATCTTTAAATCTTTTCCATCTTCTGCAAGTTTTGCAAAATAGCTTTTGGCTTTTTTAATTATATTTGAATTAAAACCACCACATAAACCTCTGTCAGAAGTTATCACAACACAAAGATGCACTTTATTATTGCCTGATCCAGATAACAATTTTGGAGCATTTTCTTTATCTGAAATCCCACTAGAAAGATTTAGAATTATATTATTCATTTTTTCTGAATAGGGTCTTCCCTTCTCAGCACTTTCCTGAGCTCTTCTAAGTTTTGCCGCTGCTACCATCTTCATAGCTTTTGTAATTTTTTGTGTAGACTTTACACTAGCTATTCTTTTTTTAAGGTCATCTAAACTTGCCATAATTAAGATTTAAAGTTCTCCTTTAACTGAGTAATTACTTCAATTAGTAATTTTTCCTTATCATCTTCAAGTTTACCTGTACTTTGAATTGAATCGATTATTTCAGGTTTGTCAGACTTGCACTGTTCAATGATTTTATTTTCAAACTCAGCAATATCTTTCAATTCAATATCATCCAAATATCCCTTTACTCCACAAAAAACAGAAATAACTTGTTCAGCTACTGTCATTGGTGAATATTGTTTTTGTTTAAGAAGTTCAGTTAATTTTGATCCTCTATTTAAAAGTTGCTGCGTTGAAGCATCTAAATCAGAGCCAAATTGAGCAAAAGCAGCCATCTCTCTATACTGTGCTAATTCTAATTTCATTGATCCAGAAACTTTTTTCATCGCTTTTGTTTGTGCTGAAGAGCCAACCCTAGAAACAGATAAACCTACATTAATAGCTGGTCTAATCCCTTGGTTAAAAAGTTCAGTCTCTAAGAAAATTTGACCATCAGTAATTGAAATTACGTTAGTTGGAATAAATGCTGATACATCACCACCCTGTGTTTCAATAATTGGAAGTGCTGTTAAAGAACCTCCTCCATGCTCGTCACTTAACTTTGCTGCTCTTTCTAGCAGTCTACTATGTAAATAAAATACATCTCCAGGGTAAGCTTCACGTCCTGGAGGCCTTCTTAATAGTAGAGACATTTGTCTATAAGCAACAGCCTGTTTAGATAAATCGTCATAGATTATTAATCCATGCATTCCATTATCTCTAAAATATTCACCCATTGCACATCCTGTGTAAGGTGCTAAAAACTGAAGAGGGGCAGAGTCAGATGCTGTCGCAGCAACTATAGTTGTGTACTCCATTGCTCCAGCTTCTTCCAATGTTTTTTGAATTTGTCTTACAGTTGATCTTTTTTGACCAATTGCAACATAAATACAGTAAAGTTTTTGTTTCTCATCACCAGATTCATTAATTTTCTTTTGGTTAATAATGGCATCAATTGCAACTGCAGTTTTACCTGTTTGTCTATCACCAATAATTAATTCACGCTGCCCTCTTCCAACCGGCACCAAACTATCAATAGATTTTAAACCTGTTTGCATAGGCTCACTAACTGACTGTCTTGGAATAATTCCAGGAGCTTTAACTTCAACTCTGCTCTTTTTAACACTTTTATCTAAAGGTCCTTTGCCATCAATTGGATTTCCTAATCCATCAACGACTCTACCTAATAATTCTTTTCCAACTGGAGTATCTACAATGTTACCAGTTCTTTTAACTGTATCACCTTCTTTGATATTTCTATCATCTCCGAAAATTACAACACCAACATTTTCACTTTCAAGATTTAAAGCCATACCTTTAGAACCATCAGTAAACTCTACCATCTCTCCAGCCTGAACATTATCAAGACCATAAATTCTAGCGATACCATCTCCTACGGATAATACTTGGCCAACCTCAGTAACTTCTGCTTTGTCACCAAAATTTTTAATTTGTTCTTTTAGTATCTTTGTTACTTCTGAAGGATTTATTTCCATTTATGCCTCTATCATTCTATTTTCGATTTGTTGTAATTTATTTTTAATTGAAGTGTCTACCATAGTACTTCCAATTTGCACTACTAAGCCTCCTATTAAACTTTGATCATGTTTGTAGTTTAATT
>CABYXD010000021.1 GCA_902522895.1 uncultured Pelagibacteraceae bacterium | reverse complement strand
TTCGTTTTTAAAATATTCCTTGGCAATCATTTTTCCCATTCTCTCATTAGATAGATTAATCATTTGCCAATATTCATAATCTGGATGATATTGAAGACCCCAAATTTCAGAGTTTGCTGATTTAAAGTATACACCCATAATGTTATTAACTTTATCGCTTGCTAATAAAGTTGCTCCTTTAGGTAGTTCACACACTTCATCGAAATTAAAAGCTGGAGTATTAAATTTAAGTTTTTTATTTTTATAAATAGG
Organism: uncultured Pelagibacteraceae bacterium; assembly: GCA_902522895.1. Classification (GTDB taxonomy): domain Bacteria; phylum Pseudomonadota; class Alphaproteobacteria; order Pelagibacterales; family Pelagibacteraceae; genus Pelagibacter. The sequence continues at coordinate 6,795 of CABYXD010000021.1, read as the reverse complement.
GTTATTTTTACCCTCTTCGTTTATTTCTACATCTGTTGCTATTCCTATATGGGCTCCATTTTTACCAGGCGCAACTTTTCCTCCTGCTGCAGCTGTGCAAACTTGTAAACCCCAGCAAATTGCAAGAATTTTATTATTATGTTTAAAACAATTATATGCAAAACTAATATGTTTTTTAATTTCATCAGTCATATCGTTTAATCTCATAGCTCCTCCTGTAAAAATGATTCCATTATACTGATCCATATTTTCCAGTGCTTTGTTGGTTTCATTATCGTTAACAGGATTTATAATTGTTACATTTGAAGTCGGCTCAAACTTTAAAACTATATTTTTCAAATTTTCAGAACACGATGCCTTAGCAGCCCTAATAAATACTTCAGAATCTTTAGGATTATTTCCTTCAATAATTAAAACTTTTAAACTCATTAAAATAATTTGCCTAACATACTGTATTGATACATAATTTTCATATCTGCTTCAGTTAGTTTTTTGGGATTTCCTCCAGTTGAAGGATCTTTCAATGCCATTTTTGACAGTCTATCCAATTGTAAATCTTTCTCATCAATTACTTCAGATAATTTGTGAGGCATATTTAATTTTTTTCTTAAATCTAAAACCCAATTAATAAATCCATCAAATGATCTATCTTTTAATTCTAAATAATCACAAATTTTAATAATTTTTTCCTCAATCACATCTTTATTAAAAGTTAAAACGTATGGCATAAATATTGCATTAGATAATCCATGATGAACATTGTTTAATGCATTTACAGGATGACTCAGTGAATGAATTGCTCCTAAACCTTTCTGAAAAGCGGTTGAACCCATACTTGCAGCAGTGATCATGTTCATTCTTGCCTCTAAATTTGATCCATTATTAACTGCTTCAATCAACCACTTATTTATTAATCTCATACCTTCTAAAGCGATTCCATCCGCCATTGGGTGATAGCCTGGTGCGCAATAAGCTTCTAGGTTGTGAGCTAATGCATCCATCCCAGTAGCAGCTGTTATTTTTGGTGGTAAACCAACTGTTAAAACTGGATCTAGAATTACAATCGAAGGTAAAAATTTTGGATGGAAAATAATATTTTTAACACCTGTTTCTTCATTTAAAATTACAGAAGCTCTTCCCGTCTCTGATCCAGTTCCAGCTGTTGTAGGCACAGCAATGATTGGTGCAATTTTATCTGAATTGGCTTTAGTCCAATTATCACCAACATCTTCAAAATCCCAAATTGGTAAAGTTTGTCCTGACATAAAAGCAATTGCTTTTCCAACGTCTAATCCACTTCCGCCACCAAAAGCAATTACACCATCACAATTATTCTTTTTAAAACTCTCTACACCTTCGTTAACATTATTGCCAGTTGGATTACCAACTACATTTGAATATAATTTGGCAGATAATTTATTTTTATCTAATATTGATAAAGTGTTTTTTACAATATCTGTTTCTGCCAAACCTTTATCTGTTACAAGCAAAGGCTTAACAATTCCTAAACTTTTACAAGCTACTGCAATATCATTTATTCTATTTTCACCAACCCACATTGTTGTTGGATAATTCCAGTTATATTTTCCCATAATAATATTTAGTGTTTTATGAATTTAGATGTTGTATATCATTTTCTAAATTAATTTTAACTAAAATATTTATGCAGAAAACTATTACACCAATTGATAATACTGTTTATGTTGAAAGAGAATATCATTCTACAAAAATTGAACAAACTATAGATAACTCGATGAAAGCCCAAAGAGAATGGTCTAATCTTAATGTTAACGAAAGAGTAAAGCTTTTAAAAAATTTTGTAGAAGATTTTTTATCGAAAGGCGATGTTATTGGTGAAGAGCTCAGTAGACAAATTGGTAGACCTATTTCCCAAGCAGCAGGTGAATTAAATGGTTTTAAGGAAAGAGCTGACTACATGTTATCTATTGCAGAAAAAAAACTAGCTAATATAGATGTAACTAAAGATAGTAATTTCAAAAGTTTTATTAAAAGAAAGGCTCTAGGGATCGTTTTTGTTATAGCTCCATGGAACTACCCTTATCTTGTAGCTGTGAATTCAATAATACCTGCTATGGCTTCTGGAAATACGGTAATATTAAAACATTCTGCTCAAACACCATTGTGTGCTGAGCAACTTTATCAGTCAGCAAAAAAAACTTTACCAAAAGATGTTTTTAATTATCTTCATTTAAATCATGAAGATGGGTTAAAAGTTGTGTCAGATAAAAGAATTAATTTTGTGTCTTTCACTGGTTCAGTTAAAGCTGGTTATGATGTTCAAAAAAGCAACTCATACAAAATTTATTGATATGGCTTTGGAGTTAGGAGGTAAAGATCCAGCTTATGCAAGACATGATTGTGATTTAGAAAAAACAGTTGAAAATTTGGTTGATGGATCTTTTTTTAATTCTGGTCAATCTTGCTGTGGAATTGAGAGAATCTATGTGGATGAAAAAATTTACAACAATTTCTTAGAATTATTTGTTTCAAAAACTTATAATTATAAACTTGGAAACCCTTTACAAAAAGAAACTAATTTAGGACCTGTAGTTAAATTATCTGCAGCTGATTTTATTATTAAACAAATGAGTAATGCTGTCAAAAAGGGTGCAAAAACAATGATTGATGAAAACAAATTTAGTTTTCCCAAAGAACATAAAAATTATTTAGTACCTCAAGTTCTAACGAATGTTAATCATGATATGAATTTTATGACTGAAGAAACATTTGGACCCTGCGTTGGAATTATGAAAGTAAAAGATGAAAATGAGGCAATAAAATTAATGAATGATAGCCCTTATGGTTTAACTGCTTCTATTTGGACGAAAGATTTGGAAATAGCTGAAAAAGTTGGTAACCAAGTTCAAACTGGAACATTTTATATGAATAGATGTGATTATTTAGATCCTGCATTATCTTGGACAGGTGTCAAGGAAACTGGAAAAGGTTGTTCATTATCAGAAATAGCATATGAAAAACTTACATCTCCAAAAAGTTTTCATTTAAGAAAAGAGCAATAAAATGAAATTAAGTTTTAGAGGAAAATCTGCTGTCATAACTGGTGCAAGCGGTGGAATGGGTTTAGAAATCTCAAAAGAATTATCAAAAAATAATATTTCAGTTTTAATGTTGGATCTTCAAAGTCCCAACAAAGATTTTTTAAAAAAAAATAAAAACTGTTTTTTTAAAAAAGTTGATGTAACTAACTTTAATAAAATGAAAACTCATATTGATGCATTTTATAAAAAGCATAAAAGTATTGATTATTTAGTAAATACTACTGGAGTTCTTTGGTTTAAAAAGGATGTTTCTGCAGTAGATATAAATTCAGGTATTTGGGACAAGGTTTTTGAAATTAATTTAAAAAGCATGATGTATCTGTCAAAAATAATAATTCCTAAAATGAAAAAAAATAAATTTGGATCTATGGTCCATATATCTTCAGTAGATGCATTATCTGGGGATGACAAACCACAAGATGCTTATGGGGCTTCAAAAGCAGCTATGATTAGACTTTCAAAGTCATTTGCAATTCAATTTGCATCTAACAATATAAGATCAAATATAATTTTACCTGGTCCAATAGAAACTGGCATGCAAATTAGATGGAAAAAAAACCCTAAAGCAAAAAAGAACTTAGAAAAATTTATTCCCTTAAATCGAGTAGGAAAACCAGATGATATATCCAATGCTTCAATGTTTTTATTAAGTGATCAAGCTGATTATATTACTGGAACTAATTTGATTGTTGATGGTGGTATTACTTCTAAACCGTAGTCATACATCTAGGCGCCTTTTTAAAGGCGCCTAAATTAAAATTTTTATCTGTAAGGATATCCTGCTTTTTCCATTGTTTGAGCATATAATTTAAATGCATCAACAACTTTTTTAGCTCTAGGACTAATCTTAGAAGTTTCATCCCAGAATGCTTTAGAGTCTTCTACAACTTTACTCCACTCATTATCTGGAAGACTTGTTAACTCCATTTTTTTGCCGTTAACACGTAAGTCAGCTTCTCCTCCCCAGTACCATACTTGTCTATAGTAATGAGAGTCGTTAATCGACATTCTATAAAGAGCTTGAAGTTTAGGACTTAATTTATCCCAACTCTTTTGATTAGCAAAATATGATCCAAACCAAGCACCTGTTACAGCATTAGTTAAAGCATATTTACAAATGTCAGCCCAGCCCACTTCATAGGCTTCTGTAAAGCCACACCAACAAACACCGTCTAGTTCACCTGTTTGCATAGCAACTTCTACATCATCCCATGGAACAATCACTGGTATAAGACCATACTTAGCTAAAAATTTACCTGCTGTAGGTACACCAAATACTCTTAAACCTTTCATGTCAGCCAAAGAAGTTATTTTTTTATTTACAGTAAATAAATGACATGGGTCCCATGCACTCGTGCTCAACCATTTGACACCTTTTACTTCACTGTATGCTTCATCCCAAATTTCATTTAAACCATAATATTTAAATAAAGATGGAACATCTAAACTGTACCTCGTTGCAAATGGAAAATATCCACCAAACACTTGGATATCAACTGGTGAACCCATTGTAGCATCATCACTTTGCACAGCATCAATAGTCCCTGCTTGCATTGCTCTAAACAATTCATCAGTTGGAACTAATTGATCTGCATAATAAAGCTCAATTTCCATTTCTCCATAAGCTGCTTTATTAAAAGCTTCGATCTGAGGTTTAATTACGTGTGCACCAAGTGGAGCTCCTGAATAAGTTTGTAATCTCCATTTAATTGGATTTGATGCAGAAAAAGCATAAGGTGCTTTAATAGTAGTTGCACCGGCTGCTCCTAACGTCAGTAAACCCGCTTTCTTAATAAACGAACGCCTTTTGTTCGTTATTATCTTCTTATTTTTTTTCATATGGTCTCCCCCTACGTAAGTTATTTAAAAAATATTATTATAAATCTGATTTATAATAAACTTAATAATTCAAAAAAAATAAAATAAATTATTGATAAATAAATCTAATTTAAACTTCTAGTTGTAATTTATCTCGATAAATACTTTTCTGGAAGATAGGTTGCTATTTCTGGAAATGCCATAACTATAGCTAAACCAAAAACCATAATTAGAACAAATGGAATTATTGAACGATAAATATCCTGTAAGCTAATTTCTTTAGGAGCCATTGCTCTCATTAGAAATAAATTATATCCAAAAGGAGGTGTCATATAAGCTATTTGGCAAGTAATAGTATACAAAACACCATACCAAATAGGATCAAATCCTAATGCAATTATTAAAGGTACATAAAGTGGTGCAACAATTACTAACATTGCTGTATCATCTAAAAACATTCCCATTAAGATATATGAAAGCTGCATCATTATTAACACTCCCCATGGCGTTAAATTCCATCTTTCTATAAATAAAGTTTCTATAGCACGTCCGGCTCCTAATCCATCAAATACAGCTCCGAAAGTTAATGCAGCTAATATGATCCACATGAACATACAAGAAACACCTAAGGTTTTTTTAAGAGTATTATCTAAAACTTGTTTATTAAATCTTCTTTTATAAATAGCTGCTAAAGTTGCTAAGAACGCACCAACGGCAGAACATTCAACTAGACTTGCTATGCCCATTAAAAATAAACCTGTCATAAAGAAAAATATTAAAAAAGGAATTACTCCAGCTTTAAGTAACCTTATTTTTTCTACAGTACTTACTTCTCTCTCTTCTTTTTTCAAAGGCGGACCAAGTTCTGGTTGCAATTTGCATCTTACATAAATGTAAATCAAAAATAATGAAGCCATTAACAATCCTGGCAAAATTCCAGCCATCCAAAGTTTACTTACTGGCTGACGTGCAATCATGCCATATAAAACCATGACCACACTTGGTGGAATTAAAATACCAAGCGAGCTTCCAGCTTGAACAACTCCTGTGATCATTCTTTTATCATAATTTCTCTTTAACATTTCAGGTAAAGCTATTGTTGCTCCAATTGCCATACCCGCAACGCTTAAACCATTCATTGCAGAAATAGCTACCATCATAAACATTGTTCCAATTGCTAAACCTCCCTTTAAACCTCCAAACAACACATGAAACATTTTATAGAGATCATTAGCAATGCCAGACTCTGAAATCATGAAACCCATATAAATAAACAAAGGCAAAGTTAACATTGGATACCATTTGAAAAGTTTCCATGTAGCTGTGTAAGGCATTTCCATAGAGCCTTCACCCCAGATTAATAACGCTGAAGCTGCTGCAACAAAACCAATAGCACCGAAGACCCTTTGCCCAGTAAACATCATTACGAGCATTGTTATAAACATAAATAATGCTATAAATTCGTAACTTAAATATTGTGCTAACATGATTAAATCTTTTTCTCTTTCATTTTAGCAAAATCTTTAAACAAAGTTGAGAATGCTTGAAGTAACATCAATAAAATTCCTATTAACATTAAAGTTTTAATTGGCCAAACGTATGGTGCCCACGCTGTAAAGAGTTTTTGTTTAGTTTCAATTGTATAAACCAAACTTGTTATTGACCCAAGAAACAATAAAACTAAATAAAAAATAAGGAAAACACTAGTAAAGATATCCATTTTTGCTTTACCTTTTTTTGAAAGTTTTCCATAAAATAAATCCATCCTAACATGATCATCTGTGATCATAGAATATCCACCACCAAGAAGATAATACGCGGTAATAGTAAATTGAGCCATTTCAATAATCCACATCAATGGATAATTAATTATATTACGCGTTACAAAAGATAAGAT
>CABYXD010000020.1 GCA_902522895.1 uncultured Pelagibacteraceae bacterium | reverse complement strand
AGAGATTTTTAGAAGATCATTTTCATTTTTACCTTCATGATCACCAAATAAACCTGTTGAATGAACATTTTCTAAGGCTGATATTAAACTCATGATCTCACCCTTTCACCTTTTGGATCAACATAGTGTGAAGAAACTATCTCAACTGGAATTACTTTGTTTTTAAGTGGAGACATCACAAATAACTTTTCACCAATCATATTTTTTCCATCTTTAAGAATAGCCAGAGAAAATGGATTATCATACTCAACACTCCAACAAGAAGCTGAGATATAACCTAATTTTGGATTTGGTAGTGGAGCATTTGAATCTTTAACTAAATGAGATCCTTCTGGAATACTTGTTTTTTTATCTAATGGAATGACACCAACAACTTTTTGCCTGCCTTCGGTTGTAAACGCTTCTCTAGTTAAAGATCTTTTTCCAATAAAATCTTTCTTTTTACTTAATAATCCTTCAAGAGAATTATCATAAGGTATTGTTCTTCCATCAAGCTCAGAACCAGCAACGTGTCCCATTTCAATTCTTAGAGTTGATAATGCCTCTGTTCCATAAGGTTGAATTTTAAATTCTTCACCAATTTCCATGATTTTTTTCCACATAAAGGTTCCATTATCAGACTCAACGTTTACTTCATATGCAAGCTCACCAGAAAATGAAATTCTAAAAATTCTTGCTTTTACACCAAATAAGTCTCCTTCCATATAACCCATAAAAGGTAATCCTTCATTTGAAACATCAAAATTTGGAAATAATTTTTGTAATAAATCTCTTGATTTAGGTCCAGCTATTGCGGCTCCTGCCCATTGCTCTGTAGCTGAAACTACATTTACATTTAATTCAGGCCAAACTAATTGCAAATAATATTCTAAATGAGAAAGAACGTTTGCTGCCTGAGCTGTAGTAGTTGTCATATGATAATGATTTTCTGAAATTCTTGTAGTAGTCCCATCATCCATAACAATTCCATCTTCTCTCAACATTACACCATATCTCGCTTTACCAACTGGTAGCTTAAGCCAAGCGTTTGTGTAAACTCTATTTAGAAATTCTGCTGCATCTGGACCTTTAATATCTATTTTACCTAATGTAGTTACATCACAAACTCCTACATTAGTTCTTACATTTTTAGCTTCCCTTTTTGATCCTTCAAATAAATTCTCATTTCCTTTTTTGTAATATCTTGGTCTTAACCAAACTCCCGCATCAACAAAAACTGCATTATTTTTTTCATGCCACGAATGCATTGGTGATTTTCGTGTTGGTTTAGAATGTTTTCCTACTTCTCTTCCAACAATTGCACCAATAGAAACTGGTGTATACGGAGGTCTAAAAGTTGTATGACCAACTGCTGGTACAACTTTATTTTCTATTTTAGACACTAATTGCAAACCATTAAGATTGCTTGTTTTTCCTTGGTCAGTTGCCATACCAAGGGTTGTGTATCTTTTTACATGTTCAATTGATCGATAACCCTCTTTTAGAGCAATTTCTACATCTGAAACTGCAACATCATTTTGAAAATCTAAAAATCTTTTATAATTTTTTCCTTTGGGTAATGGCACACACCAAAATTTGTCATGAATGGTTGATTTTTTTTCAACAACATTTGGAAAAGAAATTTTATTATCCTTTTTAGTAATTTTTTTTGAAAGTTCATAACCAGTTTCGAATGAACTTTTTAAAGTCTCATCTAAAGTATAAACTCCATTTGCAGCACCTAATGTTTTCTCATTTTGTTTTGATATTCCTGGAACAAATGCATCAATATCTGCATTAAACTTTGTTTTATTTCCTGATTGTGATGCAAGATGAATAGTGGGGGTCCAAAAACCAGAAACACATATACAATCACACTTAATATTTTCTACTTCTCCAACTTGCTCTTTGTCATCTGAAATTTTAGCAATGTCTGCTGATTTTACTTTTTTATAACCTTGAGCAGCCACTACTACATGAGAAAACTTAATCTTTATTCCCAAATTTTTCGCCTCATTAACTATTTCTGATTGAGGATTCTTTCTTGTATCTAAGATAATTGGATCAACACCATTTTTTTTAAATTCTATTGCACTTTCATAACCACTATCATTGTTAGTAAATATTAAAGGATTTCTTCCAACTAATACTCCATAAACTTTAAGATATTCTTTTGCTGCTGATGAAAGCATGACACCTGGTGTATCATTATTACCAAAAACAATTGGTCTTTCTATTGATCCTGAAGAAATTAAAACTTCTTTTGCTCTAATGTACCAAAGTCTTTGTTTTGGATGAAACTTTTTTGTTTTTGGAAGATGATCACTAATTCTTTCAGACATCACCAACATATTATGATCATAATACCCGAAAACCTGTGATCTATTTTTAACAGTCACGTTTGGCATTTCTTTAAGTTCAGTGATAATTCCTTCTGCCCATTCTTTACCTGATTTATTTCCAATATTAGCTTCACTCGTAAGAAGTGTTCCACCAAATCTAGCTTTATCTTCAGCTAAAATAACTCTTGCTCCATTTTTTGCTGCAGCATATGCGCTTGCTAAACCTGATGGTCCTGAACCAGCAATTAATAAATCACAGTATTCGTATTTATGTTCGTATCTTTCCTTATCATGTTTAATAGATGCAACTCCAAGTCCTGCTGCTTTTCTAATGAAAGGTTCATAAACTTTGTACCAAAAACTTTTTGGCCACATAAAAGTTTTGTAATAAAATCCAGCTGGAAGAAATATTTTTAAAAAATTATTTATTGCTCCAATATCAAAATTAACGCTTGGCCAACAATTTACACTTGTTGCCTCTAACCCTTCAAATAATTCTTGTTCTGTTGCTTTAACATTTGGTTCGGTTTCACCATTTCTATATAATTGAACAATTGCGTAGGGCTCATCAACCCCTGCTCCAAAAAAACCTCGAGGTCTATGATATTTAAAGCTTCTGCCAATTAAATGAATTCCATTTGCTATTAATGCTGAAGCAAGAGTATCTCCTTCATAACCATAATAAGTTTTTCCATTAAATTTAAATGAAAGTTTTTTATCTCTATTAACAAGTCCTACATTCTCTAATCTAAAGCTTTGAGTCATTATGAAATATCCTCATTGGCTTTAAGAGTATTAAAAATTTCATGAGTTGCTGTATCTCTTTCGACTTTTATCCATTGTCGACAACCTGATAAGTGTTGCCATAACTCCCAATGTTTACCTCTTAAACTTTTTCTATTATAGACAAAATTATCCCAGTCTTGATCTGAGATTTCTTTATTTAATTCTGGTCTTTTTACGCTTGCATCTCCGCCATAAGAAAATTCATTTTGTGATCTCATTCCACAATGTGGGCATTTAATATAAAGCATTTATGAAATCCAAGTTTTTGTACCAAGTCCCTTTTCATCTAATAAGTAACCGGTATTAAATCTATTTAAACTATATCCAGCATTTAATTCATGAACCCTGTCTTGTGCAATAGTATGAGCAAAAGTCCATCCTGAAGCTGGTGTAGCTTTGAAACCGCCATAACACCATCCACAATTTAAATATAAACCCTCTATATGAGTTTTATCAATGATTGGTGATCCATCCATTGACATATCCATTATTCCACCCCAAGTTCTAAGCATTTTTAATTTACTTAAAAACGGCATCATCGCAATTCCCTCAGTTAAAACATGTTGAAGTGTTGGTAAATTACCTCTCTGCGCATAACTATTATATCCATCCAAGTCTCCGCCCATTACCATTTCACCTTTGTCGGATTGACTTATATAAAAATGACCAGCACCAAAAGTAACTACTCTATCTAAAACTGGTTTAACTGGTTCAGAAACACATGCTTGAAGAAGATGAGTTTCAATAGGTATTGTCATATTAAGTTTTTCTGCCAACACATTAGTGCTTTCTGCAACACATAAACCAATCTTTTTAACTTTAATATCGCCTCGAGAAGTTCTAACACCTTTTATTTTTCCACCTGAAACTTCAAACCCTGTTACTTCACAATTTTGAATTATATCAACTCCCATTGAGTCTGCCTGTCTAGCATAACCCCACGCTACAGCGTCATGTCTCGCTGTTCCAGCACTTGGTTGCATTAATCCACCAAAAATAGGGAACCTTACATTTTCAGAAAAATCTGCCATAGGAATAATTTCTCTTACTTGTTCTCTATTTAGTAATTCTGCATCAATACCATTTAATCGCATTGAGTTACCTCTTCTAGCATAAGTATTCATTTGTGCATCTGAATGAGCGAGGTTAATAATTCCTCTTGGTGAAAACATCACATTGTAATTTAAATCTTGGCTCATTTTTCTCCAAAGATTCATTCCAAATTCGCTGAATAGAGCGTTCTCATCATACATATAGTTTGATCTTATTATGGTGGTATTTCGACCTACATTTCCACCACCAATCCAACCTTTTTCAATAATTGCAACATTGGTAATATTATGTTCTTTTGCTAAATAATACGCAGTAGCTAAACCATGGCCTCCACCTCCAATAATAACAACGTCATACTCTTTTTTTGGAGTTGGATCCTTCCAAGCTAAATCCCAATTATCATGATTAGAAAAAGCATTTTTAACTAGATTAAATATTGAATATTTTTGCATTAATAAATTTTATAATAAAGAATAGAAATAGTTCATATTATTTTTATATATAATTTTTAGATATTTCCAAAGGCTCTAAAAAGAGATAATAATCGTCCAACTATTTTAATATTTATATAGGACTTTTAATGAGCGAAGTAAAATCAGACATCCAAATAGCAAGAGAAGCAAAAATGCAACCCATTACTGAAGTACTGGCCAAAATTGAAGTACCTGACGAAAGCTCTGCATTTAGCCCCATGGGCAGACATATTGCTAAAGTTAATTTGGAGTACCTAGATAAAATAAAAAATAAATCGGATGGAAAATTAATTTTAGTTACAGCAATAACTCCAACACCCGCAGGTGAAGGAAAAACTACAACATCAGTAGGTTTAAATGATGGGTTATGTAAAATTGGGAAAAAATCCATCGTTTGTTTGAGAGAGCCAAGTTTAGGTCCCTCTTTTGGAATGAAAGGTGGTGCTGCAGGAGGTGGATATGCACAAGTAGTACCAATGGAACAAATCAATTTACATTTTACGGGAGATTTTCACGCAATAACATCAGCTCACAATCTTTTGTCAGCATTAATTGATAATCATATTTATTGGGGAAATAAATTAAACATAGACGTAAGAAGAATTGTTTGGAAAAGGGTCATGGATATGAACGATAGGGCTCTAAGATCAATCAATATTAATTTAGGTGGAGTGGCTAACGGATTTCCAAGAGAAGATGGCTTTGATATAACAGTTGCTTCAGAAATTATGGCTATCTTCTGCTTAGCGAACAACCTTGAAGATTTAGAAAAAAGAATTGGCAATATTACTATTGCTTACACAAGAGAGAAAAAACCTATTTATGCAAAAGATTTAAAAGCTCAAGGTCCTATGACTGTATTACTTAAAGATGCTATTAGGCCAAATGTGACTCAAACTTTAGAAAATAATCCTGCAATAATTCATGGAGGACCATTTGCAAATATTGCACATGGGTGTAATTCTGTAATTGCAACAAAGGCTGGTTTAAAATTAGCAGACTACGTAGTGACAGAAGCTGGATTTGGTGCTGACTTAGGAGCAGAAAAATTTTTAGATATCAAATGTAGAAAATCAAATTTAAAACCAAGTTGTGTGGTGATAGTTGCAACAATAAGAGCTTTAAAAATGCATGGTGGTGTTACAAAAGATGATTTAAAAAATGAAAATGTTGAGGCTCTAAAAAAAGGATTAGTTAATCTACAAAGACATATTGAAAATGTAAAAAAATTCGGCTTACCAGTTGCTATAGCTGTGAATCATTTCATTAAAGATACAGATAAAGAAGTTAAAGCATTAATTGAGTTTTGTGACAGCTTAGGTGTGAAGGCGTGTCTATGTACTCATTGGGCCAACGGTGGTGAAGGAACTAAAGATTTAGCTTCACATGTTGCTGAACTCTGTGAAAAAAAAGACTCTAAATTTAAATTTTTATATGAAAGTAAAACACCTCTGTTTAAAAAAATAGAAACAATAGCAAAAGAAATTTATAGGGCAGATGAGGTTATTGCAGATACCAAAATTAGGGACCAACTTAAAAGTTTTGAAGACGCTGGATATGGAGAGTTGCCTATTTGTGTTGCAAAAACTCAATACAGTTTCTCTACTGATCCTAGCCTTAAAGGTGCACCATCAGGGCATGCTCTTCCTATCAGAGAAATTAGGTTGTCTTCTGGGGCAGAATTTATAGTTGTAGTTTGCGGAGCTATCATGACTATGCCTGGTTTACCAAAAGTCCCGGCAGCAGACTCAATCAAACTTAATAAAGATGGTGATATAGAAGGTTTATTTTAAACTTTAATTTTAAGTTTTTTATTACTTATTATTGTTCTTAATAAATTATTCATTAGTGGAATTTTTTTTTTATCAATTTTTTTTAGGATAAAGGGTGCAATTTCTCTTGCAAGCTGTTCACCTTCAACGGTATCGTTTGGCATAAATTTTCTTTTTGCTGTTTTAAAAGTAAATCCTTTACCTAAAAAACTTCCCATTTTACTATTTCTACCCCCTGCCGCACTCACATATAAATCACCAACTCCAGCTAAACCTAAAGTAGTTAACTCTTTACCTTTAAAGTATTTGGTTAAATACCTCATTTCTAAAACTGATTTTTGAAATAAATTTGACGATGCGTTCAAACTTTGTCCAGCTCCAATAATCATTGAGTATATATTCTTTATTGCAGAACAAACTTCTATTCCAATAACATCCTTAGAGAATTCTATTAAATAATATTTGGTAGAAATCATTTTGCCAATTTTTTTGGCTGTATTAATATTTTTATTTGCAACTATAACGCTTGTCTGATTTTTTCTTGAAAGCTCTTTAGCTAAACAAGGTCCTTTTAAAATAGAAATATTTGATACATTATAATTCTTCTTAAGTTGTTCAGAAATTGTCAAAATTTTTTTATCTTTTTTTTGATATTTCAGACCTTTTGTTAGAACTAAAATTGGAGCTTTAATTTTTAAACTTCTCAATTGTTTACCAATAAA
>CABYXD010000019.1 GCA_902522895.1 uncultured Pelagibacteraceae bacterium | reverse complement strand
GGTAATGGTCGAGATGCTTTCTATTTTAGCAATTATGTAAGATCAATAATCGCTATAGATCAGTCTAAAACTATTATTAATGAAAATAAATCCAAAACAAAAAAGTTAAAAATCAAAAATCTTCATTTTTATAAATGTTCTGTTAATCAGATTAAAAAGATAAAAAAAAAAAATTCTCTTAGTTTTATATACGCAAGATTTTTTTTACATTCGATTAATGCTAAAAAAGAGGATTTATTGCTTAGAAATTTATCTAAGTATAATAAAATCAATCCTCTAATAGCGTTTGAGTTTAGAACTGATTTGGACAAACTTATGAAAAAAGGAAAAAAATTAAGTAAATTTGAAAGATATACAGATCATTATCGTCGATTTATTAATGTCCCTAGTTTTGAGAAAAAACTTTTTAATTATGGTTTTAAGATAGTTTATAAAAAAACTGGTATCAATTTATCTAAAACTAAAAATGACAATCCTCACTTGTGTAGAATAGTTTTTAAAAAATAACTATTTAGATAAAGTAGCCGTGCTAAATTAATAACACGACTACTTAAATAAATTTAAAACCAATTATTTGGAATAATTATGTAGTGGATTGCTAAAACAATTCCAACCGATACACTTAATCCAAAGATCATTTTAAGAAAGTCTTTACCAATTAATGGGAAAACATACTTAAACTTATAATCTTTGTTCATAGTTGAAATTGCAAGTTCTCTTCCACATAACAAACCAACGAATACCCATGTTGTTGACATTGGTAAATCGTTTAGTTCCTTAAAGTAGAATAAAACAGCAGCATAAATTACATTGATAATTGTAGCTGATCTTGCATATCTAGTTCCAGTTTTTTCCAAAACTACTGCTTGGATCCGTCCACCTTGAATGTAGAAGATGTAAAATAGCAAAATAGTAAAATATGCCATTACAATCAGAAGTATTGAAATATCAAGTTGTCTTGGAAGATATACAGCAATATTTGCCACATCGTGAGATAACCAAACCCACCATAACCAACCTGATGAAACCCAAACAGCATTTCTCCAAAATCCTATCCATTTGTCATCTACTTCATCAAATTTTTCATTAATGAATTTTGATACTGCTATCCAGGCTATGTAAGCAACCATTGCCGCTAAACCATAACCAACTACACTTTTCATTAACATTTTTTCAAGCACAACTGTTGAAGCAAATGCTGAAAGAACTAAAAAGGTTGTGGATACAGGTATACCAATTCTTGTTAATAATAAGAGTATTGCAGGTGCTACTGCATGATACCATTGAATTTCTTGATAAGGTATTCTAGTTAATCTTCCATATGAAATATCACCATCATACGCATACCATCCCCATGCTAAAGCTAAAATCATCACACTAGAAGCTGATCCTGCAAGTACGTACCATTTAAACCACTTCTTTTTTGAAGCTATAAATGTACCTAGTGTTTGAATTGAGTCGTTAGCGATTACGCTATATCCGGCAAGGGCGAAGCCTATAACCGTATAAATTAAAGTCATTTCCATTCTTTTTCTCCTTTATATTATTGTTTTCGGTTCCTTTCGATTCATGACTTAAGATCTATGTAATGTGAGAGTAAAAAAAATTCTATAAAAGAATAAACTAATTTGAGAATTAAGGGGTAGATTCGTCAACCAATAAACTATTAAATATTAATGTCTACTTTTAAATATTTTTTATTTCTCAATAAAGTTGTATTTATTTAATTAATTTTTTAATAAAATATACAGCTATAAGGGCTCCCAAAAATTCAGCTAAAATATATGTAGGCGTATTTAAATAATTAATTCCTGTAAAAGAATCAGTAAAAGTTCTAGCTATTGCAACAGCTGGATTTGCAAAAGATGTTGATGATGTAAACCAATAACCAGCCATAATATATGTTGCAACACTAGCAGCTATTGTTATTTTGCCATCTTTTTGAGTAGCAAAAATAATAAAAATTAAACCAAAAGTAGCAATTATTTCAGATAAGAAAATATGAAAACCATCTCTATTTTTTGTCGATAACTCAAGAATATCGTGTTCAAAAAAAACATTAGCCAACATAACACCTAGCAAACAACCAAGTATTTGGGCAGAAATATATATGATGAGAAGTTTTCCATTGATTTTTTTTCTTAAAAACATCGCTAAACTCACAAAAGGATTGAAATGTGCACCTGAAATATTTGCAAAAGCAGTTATTAAGACAAATAGGCCAGCACCAGTTGCGAGTGTATTAGCCGTTAATCTCAAAGCATTATCATTTGTGAGATTTTCAGCCATTATTCCAGACCCGACAATAACCATTACTAAAAAGCTACTTCCAATAAATTCACCTAAAAATATTTTGTTAGTATTTTTCATTTAGAATCCAATTTTTAATTCTTTTATCAATATTATTAAAAGTATCAGTAATTATCTTAAATTTTTTATCCTCACTAGCATCATTTAGTTTTGTTACTGGTTCTTCAATATCCCAGTGTATGATTTGATTTTCCTTAGGCCAAATAGGACATACTTCATTATTTGCATTATTACATACAGTAATAACATGATCAATTTTGATTTCTCCATTAACAAAAACATTAAAATTTTTGGATGAGTAGTTTTGAAGATTGAAACCTTTATTATTTAAAAAATGTTTTATATATTTGTTAATTTCTCCAGAAGGATTACTACCAGCACTATAGGCTTTGAATTTATCATTATATCTATTATTAACTAAAGACTCAGCTATGATACTTCTTGCAGAGTTTCCTGTACAAACAAATAATATATTTTTCACTAAATAATAATCTTATAAATTCCTATTAAGAACAATGGTATTTGTAATCCAAAGTTAGTAAGTATCGCTTTATCTTTGCTAATAAATCCAGCGATAGTCCATCCAACAACTCCTAATCCATGAAAGTATATATTTAAAGGATATATATTTAGGTTTGTTAATAGAATACCAACTAATACTAGAAACGTACTTATCCATTTAAGATATTTCTTAATAAACATTAATTCTCCTTTCAGCTTATTTTATTTAGATTTTAGATAATAACTTATCTACACTTTTTACATAATCCAAAAAACTCAAGATTGTATTTACTATATTTCATACCATCTTTGTCTTTGAAATTAGCTAAGTATTTAGAAAGACCTGCGCTACTAATTTCTGTAACTTTTTCACAAATCTCACAGATTGAAAACGCAGTAGCTTTAGCTACCTGACAGCTCGAATTATGACAGGCAATAAAGGCATTTCGACTCTCGATTTTATGGATTTTTCCTATTTCAACTAATTTATCTAGTGCTCGATAAACTTGTAATGGGGCTTTAATACCTTTTTTTTGAACATTAAAAAGTATTGTGTATGCTTTTAATGGTTCAGGTGATTTATTAATTAAATCAAAAATAATTTGCTGATTTTTTGAAAGGTTCTGCATTTTATCTATTTTACTGATTCCCATTTAATTTTTCAATTTAATTGATTGTTTTATATTTAATAAAGAAAGAATGAATAAGAACAAAGCAGCTGCTATAATTGAAGGTCCAGAGGATGTATTAAATTCTAAAGAAGAGAATAATCCTAATATTACTGACAACACACCTCCAATAATTGAGTAGACAACCATTTTCTGAGGACTATTAGAAATGTTTCTAGCCATCGCTGCTGGTATAATTAGCATTCCAGTAATCAATAATAATCCAACCATTTTAATTGATATTGCAATTATCCCAGCCATTAAGACTGTGAAAATTGCTTTAGCTCTATCAGGGTTTAAACCTTCAGCCTCTGCTAATTCATAATTTACAGTTGATGCAAATAAAGGTTTCCAAATTAATTTTAAAACTAAAAGTATTAATGGTCCACCAATCCATATGATTAATAAATCATCAACTGTAACAGCTAATATATCTCCAAATAATAATCCCATAATATCAAACCTGATGAATGTTAAAAAACCTATTACAACAAGTCCAACTGCCAAAGAAGAGTGTGCTAAAAGACCTAGTAAAGCATCACCAGGAAGATTAGTTCTTTTTTGAAGTTGTATTAGAATTAATGCAATTAAAGATGAAATTATAAATACTGAAAAAGCAATATTAAATTCCATAGTATAAGCTAGTGTAACACCAAGTAAAGCAGAGTGGGCGAGTGTGTCACCGAAATAAGACAATCTTCTCCATATAACAAAACATCCAAGGGGTCCTGTAACAATTGCAACACCAAGCCCAGCTAATAAAGCTCTTATAAAAAAGTCATCAAGCATTTAATTTTTCTTTATTTCACCTTCACTTGTATGAATATGATCATGTCTATGCTCATATCTTGTTAATATTTGAGAAGCTTGTTCACCAAATAAAGCTTTATATTCATTATTTTTAGCAACATCTATTGGTGTGCCTGAACAACATACGTGCCCATTCAAACAAACAACATGATCTGTTGCACTCATAACTGTGTGTAAGTCATGAGAAATTAATAAAATTCCACAATTTAATTCATCAGAAATTTTTTTAATAAGTTCGTATAAAGCAATCTCCCCTGTAAAATCTACTCCTTGTACTGGTTCATCAAGTACTAATAATTCTGGTTTTTTTGAAATAGCTCTTGCAAGCAATACTCTTTGGAACTCACCACCTGAAAGATCACCTAAATTTTTATCTTTAAGATGAATTACACCTGTTAATGATAAAGCTTCATTAATATCCTCTTTATTAAGATTTTCAGTTAGTGTCATGAAATCATTAACTCTAAGAGGCAATGTCCAATCAATTGAAATTTTTTGAGGAACGTATCCAACTTTATTTGTATATTTTTCAACTTCTCCGTCTATTTTTTTATAAATTCCTAATGCAATTTTAGCAGTAGTACTTTTTCCAGAACCATTTGGGCCGATAAGAGTAACTATTTTGCCTTTTTCAATTTGCAAAGTTACACCTTTTACTAGCCATTTGTCGTTTATACAAAAACCAGCTTGTTTTAATTTAACTAATATATTTTGATTTGTGCTCATTTAATTGCTTGACTTATAAATGTTATATTATTACATAGTGTTATATTATAACAACCTTAAAATATTACTATTATGAAAAACATTAAAAAGTTACCATTTATACTATCAATACTATCTTTATTAACTATTTTTGCACCAGCAAATGCTGATGTCAAAGTAGTTACATCAATAAAACCAATACATTCATTAGCAAGTTATTTAATGGATGGAGTAGGTAAACCAGATTTAATAGTAGATGGTTATGCTTCACCACATGGTTTTGCTTTAAAACCATCACATGCAAAAATGCTTCAAGAAGCTGACATTATATTTTGGGTTGGTGAAGATTTAGAAAGCTTTTTAGAAAAACCATTAAAATCTATCGCCAAAAAAGCTGAAAAAATAGAATTAATGGAAATTAAGGGATTAAATAAATTAAAATTCAGAGAAAGAAATATATTTGATGAACATGACGATCATGGACACGATGATCATGCTAAAAAGGAAGATGATCACGATGACCATGGACATGATGAGGAAGGTCACAAAGAAGATGATCACGATAAAGAAGGTCACAAAGAAGATGACCATGATGAACACGGACATGATGAAGATGGCCATAAAGAAGATGATCACGATGATCACGGACACGAAGGTCACGCTCACGGAGAACATGATCCACACATTTGGTTAGACCCAATGAATGCTAAAGTAATATTAGAAGAAATGACTGAACATTTAATTGAAAATGATCAAGCAAATGCTTCTAAATATAAAGCTAATTTAAAGAAAGCACATAAAGATTTAGATAAATTGACAAAAAAAGTAAAATCTGAATTAAAAAAAGATTTTAAATCAATTGTTTTCCATGACGCTTATCAATATTTTGAAAAGAGATTTGATGTAAATGTATTAGGTGCTTTCACTGTAAATACAGATGTAATGCCTGGAGCAGAACAATTAGCAGAAATTAGAGAAATAATTGAACATGACAAAGTAAGTTGTGTGTTTTCTGAACCTCAATTTAATCCTGACATAATCAATGCAGTTGCGAAAGATATGAATATTAGCACGGGTGTTTTAGATCCATTGGGAGCTACTCTTGACCCAGGTAAAGATTTATATTTTGATTTAATCAGCAACATGTCTAAATCTTTCAAAGGCTGTTAATTTAAAATTGATCTTTGATCATAAATAATATCTAATAAAGGGATGAGTACAGTATCCCTTTCATTAGATGAAATTTTTGATTTAGCTAAAAAAACTTT
The DNA here is from genome assembly GCA_902522895.1 of uncultured Pelagibacteraceae bacterium. Lineage (GTDB taxonomy): Bacteria > Pseudomonadota > Alphaproteobacteria > Pelagibacterales > Pelagibacteraceae > Pelagibacter. The sequence continues at coordinate 1,296 of CABYXD010000019.1, read as the reverse complement.
ATTAGCAAATGGATGTGATGATGAAACAGCTTCAATTCTGTCAGATTTAATTAGAAATGCTGAACGTGATGGTTCGTTATCTCATGGCTTATTTAGATTACCTGCATATGTAAGCGGTTTAAAAAGTGGAAAAATCAATGGTAAAGGAAAACCAGAGGTTCAAAAGGTTTCACCATCAGTAATTAAAGTTCAAGGCAATAATTGTTTAGCTCCAGTTGTTTTAAGTAAAGGCTTGCCTGAATTAGCAAAAGCTGCAAAAGAAAATGGGGTTGCAGTACTTGCGATAAATAATTCTCACCACATGGCAGCGATGTGGCCTGAGACAGAAAAATTAGCAGAAGAAGGCTTAGTTGCTTTTGCTTGTACATCTTATAAACCAGCGGTAGCACCTGCTGGAGCAATCAAACCATTGTTTGGAACAAATCCAATTTCATTTGCGTGGCCAAGACCAGGCAAAACTCCAGTTGTTTATGATATGGCAACCGCATCAATGGCGATGGGTGAAGTACAAGTTGCTAAAAGAGAAGGGCACAAAGTTCCATTAGGAACTGGTTTAACTAAAGAGGGTAAAGAGACCACTGATCCTGGTGCTATAGCTGATGGTGGTGTGTTACTACCTTTTGGTGGTTATAAAGGTTCTGCAATAGCGATGATGGTTGAATTAATGGCTGGTGCATTAGTTGGTGATAATTTTAGTTTTGAAACAGCTGCTAAGGATAACAATGATGGTGGTCCACCAAGTGGAGGTGAATTTATCTTAGCAATATCACCAGATAAAACTGCAGGAACGAATTGGCAAAAACATGCAGATGAATTCTTTAATAAAATGAAATCAATGGGTGAAGTAAGATTGCCTGGTGAAAGAAGACATAAAAACAGACAAGACAAAAGTCCTCGTAATATAAATGAGGAATTAGTTAATAAAATAAAATCGTTAAGCTAATTTAATTTCAATTGGAGTGTGATCAGAAGGTTTTTCTCTTCCTCTAGGATCTTTATTTATATTTATAGACTTAATTTGGTCGATTAAAGAATTTGATACCAAGAAGTGATCTATTCTCATACCATTATTTTTTTGCCAAGCACCTCTCATATAGTCCCAAAAAGTATAACCCTCTTTAGTTTCATTAAAATGTCTATAAACATCACTTAAACCTAAATTAAGCATTTCTCTAAATTTTTTTCTTATTTCTAATCTGTATAAAGCATCATCCTCAAAACTTTTAACATTATAAACATCCTCAGCTGCTGGAATTACATTAAAGTCTCCAGCAAGAATAATATTGGAATTTTTTT
>CABYXD010000018.1 GCA_902522895.1 uncultured Pelagibacteraceae bacterium | reverse complement strand
CAAGAGCTATGCTCTGGGTAAACTCCCAAAGATAGATAAATATCCAGATGGAATGACACTTCCATCTCCCCAAGGAAGAGATTTTAATGAAGGTGAGTTACTTGGTTGTGTCTCAGGTGAATTAGGATTAAGAAAATTTTTAGAAAGTAATGGTCATCAACTGGTGGTAACGTCTGATAAAGATGGTGATGGTTGTACTGCTGATAAAGAATTAGTTGATGCTGATATAGTAATATCTCAACCATTCTTTCCTTATTATCTTACAAGAGAAAAAATGGAGTCTGCTTCTAATCTAAAAATGGCAATTACAGCAGGAATTGGGTCTGATCATGTTGATTTACAAGCAGCTATGGATCGTAAAGTTGATGTTGTTGAAGTAACTTATTGTAACTCTAGATCGGTTGCTGAACACATTGTTATGATGATTGTTTCTATGGTAAGAGATTATCATACACAATACGCAATTGTTAATAATGGTGGCTGGAATATTGCTGATGCAGTTCAAAGATCTTACGATGTTGAAGGAATGCACATTGGTACTGTTGCAGCTGGAAGAATTGGTTTAGATGCACTTAGAAAAATGAAACCATTTGATGTTCATCTTCATTATTTTGACCGACATAGATTACCAGACAGTGTAGAAAAAGAGTTAAATTTAACTTTTCATGACTCTGTAGAGTCAATGGTAAAAGTTTGTGATGTTGTAACAATAAACTGTCCTCTTCATCCAGAAACTGAACATTTATTTGATGAAAAAATGATCAATAAAATGAAAAAAGGAGCTTATATAGTTAATACTGCTAGAGGTAAAATTTGTGATAAAGATGCAATCGCTGCTGCTCTAAAATCTGGTCAACTAAGTGGTTACGCAGGTGATGTTTGGTTTCCTCAACCAGCACCAAATAATCATCCATGGAGATCAATGCCTCATCACGGAATGACACCACATACTTCTGGAACTTCTCTATCAGCTCAAACAAGATATGCTGACGGTGTTAGAGAAATATTAGAATGTTTTTTTGAAAAAAAAGAAATCAGAAATCAGTATTTAATTGTTCAAAATGGAGAACTTGCAGGAATGGGAGCTCATTCATATAGTAAAGGTACAGCTACTGACGGGTCGGAAGAGGCTGCAAAATATCAAAAAAAATAATTTAGATTAAAAAAAAGCGATTTATATATCTTATAAATCGCTTTTTTAAAGAAAAACCACATTAAAAATTAGAAAAATTTTTTTTTCATTCTTTCATATTTTATAAGTTAAAATATACTGATTGAATGAATTCTAAATACAAAGTCTTTAAATATAAATCAAATAATTTAGAAGATTTTACTGATCACGTATCTATAGAAGAGCCTCTTGAAATAATTATTAAATATAAAGAAAAAGAAGTATGGGTTGATAAGATTATTTCGGTCACTATGAGAACACCAGGTGATGATGAAGATTTAGTGAGAGGGTTTCTTTTTAATGAAAAAGTAATAGAAAAAATTGATTACATAGAAAAAATTGAAACTTTTGGCAAACCTTCAGAACAATATGGTCTCAAAAATAAAATTAAAGTTACAATTAGCAATTCAGACAATATAGATATTGATAAAATTAAGCGAAATTTTTTAACAAATTCATCTTGTGGTATTTGTGGCAAAAGTTCCTTGGATACTTTGGAAATTATTAAAAAAAATAAAATTTTGAAATCATATCCAAAAATATCAAAAGAAGTTTTGATTAATTCGACATATAAACTACGAAAAAATCAATCAGAATTTTCAAAAACAGGTGGAATTCATGCAAGTGGATTATTTAACACTGAAGGTGATATTGTCGCTTTAAAAGAAGATGTTGGCCGACATAATGCTCTAGACAAACTCATTGGTTATACTTTAAAAAAAAATTTACTTGATAATAGTTCTCAATTTTTAGTCTGCTCTGGAAGGCTTAATTTTGATTTGGTGCAAAAAGCTCTTATGGCCAATATTGGCATTTTAATTGGTGTTGGTGCGCCAACCAGTCTCGCTATAGATTTAGCTAATAAGTTTGACATGACATTGGTTGGTTTTGTAAAAGAGGATAGTTTTAATATTTATAGCAATAAAGATAGAATTGTAATAAATACTTGAATTATTGAAAAAGGGTAAAGGGTAAATTGTCAAAAAATATAAGTAATCTTTCTGGTAGAATTGGACTTAAAGACAATCTGTTTAAACAGATTTCTGAAAATACTCTCAGTAATTCACCAAAGGATATAAATGAGATTGCAAAAAAACATAATTTAGGTGTTTCAACTCTACATGGAGCAGAGTCTTTTTATGAGTTTTTAAGACCCTCTCATAGAGAAAAGAAAGCTTTCGTTTGTAATGGAAGTGCATGTATGTGTGCGGGAACACAAGAAAAACTAAAAGATACTTTAAAAAAAAAACTTGGTGATGATAAAGTTGGTGAAATGTTTTGTTTAGGACATTGTTATGAAAATAATGCTTTTCATTATGATGGTGAAAATTATGCGGGAAAAGATATTGAAAAAATTGATCAAATTTTAAAAGGTGAAGATATTAAACAAGAAAAGTATTTCTCAAAAAGTTATGCGACCACAAGTTTTTTAATGGATGATAAGCTTTCATCGACAGATCAATTCAAAGATCAACTAAATAAATTTTTAAAAACTGATAAACAAGAAATTATTAAATCTTTACTAGACTCAAATCTTACAGGTAGAGGTGGTGCAGGATTTCCAACAGGAATGAAATGGGATTTTTGTAGTAAAGCAAAGGGAGATAAAAAATATGTCCTTTGTAATGCTGATGAGGGTGATTCAGGAGCATTTTCAGATAGGTACTTGTTAGAAGATCAAACATTAAAAGTTATTTTTGGAATGGTTCTTTGTGGAATGGTAATTGGAAGTGATGAAGGTGTTTTATATATAAGAGGTGAATATCCTAAATCTATTGAAGCTATTAATGGTAGCATTAATGAACTTAAAAAATTGAATCTATTAGGTGAAAATATTTTAGGAACTGACTTTTCTTTTGATCTAGGTATTTGTATTGGTCAAGGTGCTTATATATGTGGAGAAGAAACTGCTTTGATTGCATCTATAGAAGGAAGACGTGCTGAAGTAGATGTACGACCTCCTTTTCCTGTAACTGAAGGTTTATATAAAAAACCAACAGTAGTTAATAATGTTGAAACTTTAGCTGCTGCAACTGGTATTTTAATTAATGGTCCTGAAAAATTTGCAGCAATAGGAAATAAAAAGTCTGCAGGAACAAAACTTGTTTGTCTTGATAGTTTTTTTAATAATCCTGGTGTTTATGAAATAGATATGGGAACACCTATGAGTAAAATATTTAATGAAATTGGCGGAGGGTATAAAGAACCTGTTAAAGCCTTTCAAATTGGTGGTCCATTAGGTGGGGTTGTTCCTATAAGTGAAATTGAAAATTTAAATTTAGACTTTCAAGAATTTACTGCTAAAGGTTTTATGCTTGGGCATGCAAGTGTTGTTAGTATTCCAAAAGATTTTTCAATGACAGAATATATCCATCATTTATTTGAATTCTCTGCAGAAGAATCATGTGGTAAATGTTTTCCTGGAAGACTTGGATCATACAGAGGAAAAGAGATGTTTGATCAGGCAAAGAAGAAAACAGCGAAAATACCATTAAAATTACTTGAAGAATTGTTAGTTACCATGAAAAAGGGGTGTTTGTGTGCTTTATGCGGAGCAATCCCTACTCCTATTCAAAACATCTTAAAATACTTTGGTGATGAGATGAAAAATGATATGGTGAAAGATAATTAATGAGTTCAGAAAAAAGAAAAATTGCTTATATAGATGGAAAACCATATGAAATTGGTGCTAATCACACATCTATATTAAAATTTGTTAAAAGCTATGTTGGAGAAAAAAAAGTTCCAACTCTTTGTGATGATCCAAATTTAGCTCCCTATGGTGCTTGTAGAGTTTGTTCAGTTGAAGTTGCTCTTGTAAAAGACGGACCAACAAGAATGGTTGCTTCTTGTCATACACCAGTTGCTGAAAACCAACATATTTTTACATCTAACGAAGCAATAACAAATCTTAGAAAAAATATAGTTGAATTAGTATTAACTGACCATCCTATGGAATGTGACAGCTGTGAAGTTAACAACAATTGTGAGCTACAAACAGTTGCTAATGACCTTGGTGTTTCAGATCATAGATACAACAGCCCTAAACAACATAAAGGAATTCCAAGAGATACTTCTCATGACTATATGAGAATGAATTTAGATAACTGTATTAATTGTGGAAGATGTGTCAGAGCATGTGATGAAATTCAAGGTTCATTTGTTCTTACAATGTCAGGTAGAGGTTTCGAATCTAGAATCACAACTGATAATGATATGATGTTTGGTGACTCTTCTTGTGTTTCATGTGGAGCTTGTGCTCATACATGTCCAACAGATGCAATTTCAGATGTCTTTCAATCTAAATCAGCTGCTGTAGATAAAAAGGTAAGAACGACTTGTTCATACTGTGGAGTTGGATGTAATTTAGAAGCATCAATTAAAGATGATAAAGTTGTTGCAATTGACACTCCAAAACAAACTGAAGTTAATGCAGGACACACTTGTATTAAAGGTAGATATGCATTTAGTTTTTATGATCATCCGGATAGATTAAAAACTCCATTAATAAAAAGAAATGGCAAATTTGAAGAAGCATCGTGGGATGAAGCTTATGATTTTATTAAAAAAGAGATGAACAGAATTACAAAAGAAAATGGACCTGATGCATTTGCAGGTATTTCATCAGCAAGATGTACCAATGAAGAAAATTATGTATTTCAAAAAATGATTAGAGCTGCAGTTGGTACTAATAGTGTTGATTGTTGTGCTAGAATTTGTCACTCACCGACTGCATGGGGAATGCAACAAACCTTTGGGACAGGTGCCGCAACAAATTCTACTGAAGACATTTATCATGCTGATTGTTTTATAGTTATTGGAGCGAACCCTACTAATGCTCATCCAGTAACTGGTGCAAAAATTAAACAACAAGTAATGAAAGGTAAAAAATTAATTGTATTGGATCCAGTGACAACTGATCTTGCTAAGCTTGCTGACTATCATATTAAATTGAGACCAGGAACTAATGTTGCTGTTCTTAATATGATGTTACATTTTATTGTTAAATCAAAATTATATAATGCAGATTTTGTTAGAGACAGAACTGAAGGATTTGATAACTTTCTTAAAGAAATTGAAAGACAAGACGTTGATCATTTAGCTAAAGTTGCTGGTGTCGATAAACAAATGGTTAAAGAAGCAGCCATAGCTTATGCAACTGCTAAAAACTCAATGGAATTTCATGGTTTAGGAGTCACTGAACAAGAACAAGGATCTAAAACTGTAATGTTAATTGCAGATTTAGCAATGATTACTGGAAACATTGGACGAAAAGGTGTTGGCGTAAATCCTCTTAGAGGACAAAATAATGTTCAAGGTGCAGCTGATATGGGATGTCAACCACACCAAGGTGCTGGATATTTTCCTGTGGCTGATGAAAAGCATCAAAAATTCTATACAGAAAAATATGGAGTAACACACCCAACTAAGCCAGGATTAAAAATACCTCAAATGTTTGAGGCAGCAATTAATAAAGAATTAAAAGGTGTGTGGATTATTGGTGAAGATATAGTTCAAACTGACCCTAATAGCGCCCATGTAGTTGAGGCAATGAATTCTTTAGAACTTTTAGTAGTGCAAGAAATATTTATGAGTGAGACAGCAAAACTTGCAACTGTGGTGTTACCAGGTACTACTTTCTTGGAAAAAGATGGTACTTTTACAAATACAGAAAGACGAATTCAAAGGGTGAATAGAGCTGTACCTCCACTGCCAGGCACTAAACCTGATGGATTAATTGTAACTGAGATGATGCAGAAATTAGGTTTTGATCAGCCAACTTATGATGCAGATCAAGTTCTTGGAGAAATTGCTGATATTGTTCCTTTCTTTAAGGGAGTTACTAGAGAGAGACTTGGAAAATTTGGATTACAATGGCCAGTTCAAGAAGATGGAACTGATACAAAAATTTTACATACAGAAACATTTAAATTAGGTAAAGGAAGACTTAAAAATTTTGATTGGAAAGAGTCATCTGAAATAGAAGCTAATCAAAAAGACTATCCTTTAATTTTAACAACTAGTAGGGTTCTTCAGCATTATAATGCTGCAACTATGACTAGAAGAACAAAAAATATAAATATAGTTGATGAAGATGTTCTTTTAATTCACCCAAAAGATGCTGCTTATAGAGATCTAAATACTGGAGATATTGGTAGATTGTACTCTGGGAGAGGTGAAGTTGCTTTAAAAGTTGAAGTAACTGACAAAGTTAAAGAAGGAATTGTGTTTACGACATTTCATTTCCCTGAACATATGGTTAATATGGTTACAGGACATGGTAAAGATGAAGAGACAATGTGTGCTGAATATAAAGTATCTTCTGTAGAAGTTCAAAAAATTTCTAACCAGTTTAAAACGGAAGTCAAACCAAAAGAGAATCAAGCCGAAGTAAGATAATTGAAATGACCATTGGATGGCATTTTAATAACACCTATACAAAACTATCAGATGCTTTCAGAGAGAAAATAAATCCTATTCCAGTAAATAGTCCTGAGCTGGTAATTCTAAATGAAAAATTAGCCTCAGAATTAAATCTAAATTTTTCAAAGATTGATAAAAAAGAACTTTCAAAAATTTTTTCAGGAAATTCTCTGCCTTCTGGAAGTAATTCTGTTGCACAAGCATATGCTGGCCATCAGTTTGGGCATTTTACAATGCTGGGAGATGGTAGAGCAGTACTAATTGGAGAACATACAACTAAGTCTAATGATAAGTATGATATTCAATTTAAAGGTTCAGGTAAAACTGCATTTTCTAGAAATGGTGATGGACGTGCTGCCTTAGGTCCAATGTTAAGAGAATATATAATTAGTGAAGCTATGAATGCATTAAAAATACCTACTACACGAAGCTTAGCTGTAACAAAAACTGGTGAAAATATTCAAAGAGAGAAAGTTTTGCAAGGGGCTGTACTTACTCGTGTTGCATCTAGCCATATTAGGGTTGGTACATTTCAGTATATAGCAGCAAGACAAAAAGAAGATGAATTAAAGACTTTGTTAGATTACACGATTGATAGACACTACCCAGAAATAAAGGACTCAAATAATAAAGCCTTAGACTTAATAAATCTTTTAATAGATAGACAATGTAATTTAGTGGTGAACTGGATGAGAGTTGGTTTTATACATGGTGTTATGAATACTGATAATATGACTATTTCAGGAGAAACTATTGATTACGGACCTTGTGCATTTATGGATACCTATGATCCAAAAACTGTATTTAGTTCAATTGATCAAACAGGCAGATATGCTTATTGCAATCAACCTGTTATTACAAAATGGAATTTAGCTAGATTTGCTGAATGTTTAATTCCCTTAATTAATAAAGATCAAGAAAAAGCTATCAAAATAGCCACTGAAACAATTAATTCTTTTGAAAAAAAATATGAAGAAAAGTGGATGAACATGATGAGAGATAAATTAGGATTATTTGGTTTAGATGATAAAGATAAATTTTTAATTCTAGATCTTTTAACTTGGATGCATGAAAAAAAAGCAGATTATACAAACACTTTTTGTCATTTGATGAGTCTCGATCCAAAAAAAAGTGAAT
>CABYXD010000017.1 GCA_902522895.1 uncultured Pelagibacteraceae bacterium | reverse complement strand
AACCAAACTTTAATTTGGGACACTCTAAAGGAGATTAATTATAATAAGAAAGTTGAAGGTTTTGGTGAATTATTTAATAATTAAAATATGAATTTTACTAATGAAGAATACAAATCAAGATTAAAAAAAGTTCAGGCTTCAATGCAGAAAAAAGGTATTGAGCTTTTAATCTCACAGGACCCATCTAACATGAATTACTTAACTGGTTATGATGCTTGGTCATTTTATTATGCTCAATGCGTAATAGTACATATTAATGCTGATGAGCCGATTTGTTTTGTTAGAAATCAAGATGCAGGTGGTGCATATATTAAAACTTATCTCAAAGATGAAAATGTAATTAAGTATCATGAAAAATATATTCATACTTGGCCACTTCATCCTTACGATGCTCTTGTAGATCTTATTAAAGAAAAAAAATGGGACAAGCTTTCCATTGGACTAGAAATGGATAGTCATTATTTCACAGCTTATTGTTATGAAAAAATCAAGCAAGGTTTACCTAATGCAAAAGTATTAGATTGTGAACGATTAGTTAATTGGGTGAGAGTTGTAAAATCTGATGCAGAAATTAAGTTTATGAAAGCAGCAGCTCAAATTACTGAATTAGGAATGAAAAAAGCTTTTGAAGTTATTAATCCTGAAGTAAGACAGTGCGATGCAGTTTCAGAAATTTATACTACATTAATAAAGGGCACTCCTGAATTTGGCGGAGATTATTCATCCATAGTCCCAATGATACCAACAGGAAAAGGTACATCAGCTTCACACTTAACTTGGTCAGAAGATAAATTTGTAGAGGGAGAAGCTACAATTATTGAATTATCAGGAGTAAATAAAAAATATCATTGTCCAATGGCTAGAACAGTTTTACTTGGAAAACCAGATAAAAAGAAAATCGATACAATGAAGAAAACAAATGAAGCACTTCAAGCTGGTATTGATCTAGTAAAACCAGGCAATACTGCTAATGATGTTGCCCAAGCTTTCTGGAAAATATTAGATAAATATGGAATCGAAAAAACTTCAAGAACTGGATATTCGATTGGAATCGGTTATCCACCAGATTGGGGAGAGCATACTTTAAATATATCTAAAGGTGATATGACAGTATTACAACCTAACGTTACTTTTCATATGATTGCAGTAATGCAATTTGGAAATTGGGGAGTAGAAGCTTCAGAAGCAATTAGAGTTACAGATAAAGGTTTTGAACTATTTTGTAATTTTTCTAAAGAACTTCATATTAAAAGCTAGATATTAGGGGTTGATATTTACTGTCACAAATGTTTTAAATTCATGAAATTAATTCAATGAACAAAGAATTCGTTAAATTTGATAAAGTAGATAAAAGTTACGATGGTAAAACCCTAGTTGTAAAAGATCTTCAACTAGATATTGAGGAGGGTGAGTTTGTAACGATGTTAGGACCATCTGGTTCTGGTAAAACAACCTGTTTGATGATGCTGGCTGGATTTGAAACCCCGACCCATGGTGAAATTTATTTAAATGGAAAAGCAATATCGAGTATTCCACCTCATAAAAGAGGTATTGGAATGGTATTTCAAAACTATGCTTTATTCCCACACATGACAGTTTATGAAAATTTAGCATTCCCATTAAGAGTTAGAAAAATTCCAAAAGATGAAGCAGATAAAAAAATTGATAAAGCTTTATCAATGGTATCTCTGCAAGGTTTTGCTGATAGAATGCCTGGTCAATTGTCAGGGGGACAACAACAGAGGGTAGCAGTTGCGAGATCTTTAGTATTTGATCCACAATTAGTTTTGATGGATGAACCCCTAGGAGCTTTAGATAAAAACTTAAGAGAGAGCATGCAATATGAAATTAAACATATACATGAAAGCATTGGTGTAACAGTTGTTTATGTTACACACGATCAAAGTGAGGCTCTTACTATGTCAAACCGTATAGCAGTATTCAATGACGGTAAAGTTCAACAACTTTCAAGTCCTGATGAGCTATATGAAAAACCAGTTAACTCTTTTGTTGCAGAGTTTATCGGGGAGAACAATACTTTTGCTGGTGAAGTTTCAGATATTTCAGGTGGAAAGTGTAAAGTTAAAATAGCTAACACTGAAATATTAGCAAACCCAATATCTATAAAAGGTAAAGGAGAAAAAACAAAAATTTCTTTAAGACCTGAAAGAGCATTAATAAATCCAAGTGATAAAATGGATAATATTCACTCAGGAAAAATTGAAGAAGTAATATATCATGGAGATCATACAAGAGTTCGTATTAACCTTTTAGGTAATAATCAATTTATTTTAAAAGTTCCAAATAGTTCAGCCAATATGGATATCAAACTCGGTAAGGATATAAAAATTGGATGGAACAGTGATGATGCTAGAGCTTTAGACCCTAAGTAATAACCACTAAATATATGATCAAATTAGGTAAAATGGGCTGTTGACTCTCTTAATTGATCTTGTTGTAATCACTTTTTTAAAAAAACGTTTAAACGGAGGAAAAATGAAGACAATTAGTAAATTATTACTAGCTATTTCTTTTGCTATCTCTGTAACTACTTCAGCATTTGCAGTAACTGCAGTGTCTTGGGGTGGAGCTTACACAGAGTCACAAAAGTTAGGTTATGGTGATCCTACTGGTAAGAAACTTGGTATAACGATTAACTGGGTTGACTATTCAGGTGGATTATCTGAGATCAAAGCACAAAAAGAGGCTGGCAAAATTACGTGGGATATAATCGACGTATTTGCTATGGATACTATCAATGGATGTGATGAAGGATTATTTGTTGAATTTGATTTTGACAAAGATTTCCCACCAGCACCAGATGGAACTCCTGCAAGTAAAGACTTCTTTACTGCAATGCCAAGTAAATGTGCTGTAGGAAATATTTTATATTCTTGGAACTATGCTTATAACAAAAATAATGTTAAAGGCACTCCAAAGACTATCAAAGATTTCTTTAACACAAAAAAATTCCCTGGAAAAAGAGCTATCTACAAAGGCGCTCTAACAAACTTAGAAATCGCTTTAGCTGCAGATGGAATTAAACCAGGAAAAGGTGGAGCAAAAATCTACAAAGCTTTAAATACTGAAAAAGGTGTTGATAGAGCTATGAACAAGATCAAAGAATTATGTACAGATCCAAAAGGTGGATGTGTATTTTGGTCTGCAGGTGCTCAACCACCAGAACTATTAGTTTCAGGTGAAGTTGTAATGGCTACAGGTTGGAATGGTAGATTCTTCAATGCAGAAGTTGGAGAAGGTGCACCAATCGTACAAGTATGGGATGGACAAGGTCTTGACTACGAGTATTTCGTACAAGTTAAGGGTGGACCAAACGATGCTAATGGTATGGCTAAGAAAGCTTTAGCTATGATGACTAGTACAGAGATGTTAGCAGGAAGTGCAAAATATATTGCATACGCTCCTTGGAGAAAATCTTCTATAGCGATTATGGAAGCAGGGGAGCCTTGGTATAAAGATGGTAAAACTAACATGGTACCACAAATGCCAACTGCACCACAAAACACTAAAAACTATTTCTTAGTTGACCCAATTTTCTGGGCTGACAACGGAACAGAGCTTGGTGAGAAGTGGGAAGCTATGAAAGCTGGTCTATAATTTAAGTTTTATTAAACTTAATTATATATTATAATTTAAGGGCGGTTATTTGATAACCGCCCTTTTTATTTATGAGCTCAGAAACACAAAAAATTTTAACTACAGACGGCATACCTTTAGAAGTAAGTCTTAAGAAAGCTGAGAGAAGAAATAAGATAAAAGCTTTTTTACTTGTTGCTCCCCTATTGTTATTTTTAATTATTACTTACGTGTTTCCAATTGGTGACATGCTTATGAGAAGTGTTGATGACAAAATGGTAACTGAAATGCTTCCTAAAACATTTAAAGCAATGGAAAAGTGGGATGGAAAAGAATTACCAGAAGAAGAGGTTTTTAAAGCCTTCTATTTAGACTTTAGACAACTAGTTGATGAAAAGCGTGAAGGTAAATTATCAACTCAACTTAATTATACAAAAAATGGATTTAAAAGTATTATTAAAAAACTTAGAAGAAAATCAAAAAATTTTGAAGAAGGAAATTACAAAGAACAAATAATGGCAGTCCATAAAAGATGGGCTGATGTTGAATATTGGAAAGCAATTAAACGAAGAGCTCCAGCATATACAAGTCAAAAATATCTAAAAGGTATGGATATGTTTAAAAATGAAAATGGGGAAATTGTTAGTGTTTCTGAGGATAGAAGAATTCATAGAATTTTATGGCTTAGAACTTTAGAAATTGCATTTTTTGTAACGCTATTTTGTTTTTTGATGGCTTACCCAATAGCTCATTTGTTAGCTACTTTACCCATGAAGTATAGTAACTTACTGATGATTTGTGTACTGCTTCCTTTTTGGACATCTCTTCTTGTAAGAACTGCTAGTTGGATGATTTTGTTACAACAGCAAGGGGTCGTAAATGATTTTTTTGTAGGGTTAGGTTTAGTCGCTGATGATGCAAGGCCTGAGATGATGTACAATAAAACAGGAACATATGTTGCAATGACACAGATTCTGTTACCTTTTATGGTTTTACCACTTTACAGTGTTATGAAAACTATTTCACCAAGCTTAATGAGGGCTGGAAAATCATTAGGCGGAACACCAATAGTTGCTTTTTGGAAAGTTTATTTTCCTTTAACAATTCCTGGAATTGGTGCTGGTTGTTTATTATGCTTTATATTAGCAATTGGTTATTATATTACACCAGCTTTAGTTGGTGGGGCATCCGGCACATTAATAAGTAATCAAATCGCTTTTCATATGAAAAGTACACTTGATTGGAGCTTTGCTTCAGCAATGGGCTTAATGTTGCTTAGTGGAGTATTGGCGATTTATTGGGTTTATAACAAATTAGTTGGAATAGATAATATTAAATTAGGATAAATATAATGGCTTTACCAAAACATACAGAATTACATTATAGAATTTGGCACTATTTTTATTTGACTATATGTGGAGCAGTTTTCTTTTTTTTAATTGCACCACTATTTGTAATATTTCCCCTTTCTTTTAATGCAGAAGAATTTTTAAGTTTTTCCGATGGAATGAAAAGATTAGACCCTGATGCTTTCTCATTAAGATGGTATAAGGATATGATTTATGGAACTAAAAATCCTTGGGGCTTAGCTGCCAAAAATAGTTTTATAATTGCAATTTTTGCAACAATTGGTTCAGTTCTTTTAGGAACTGTTGCTGCATTAGGATTAAGCAGCAGACATATGCCTTATAAAGGTATTATCATGGCGGTATTGATTTCTCCAATGATTGTACCTTTAATTATTTCAGGAGTAGCAATATTTTTCTTTATGGCAAAAGCTGGTTTAGCAGCTACCCACACAGGAATAGTTTTAGCTCATATTATATTAGGTACACCATTCGTAGTTATTACTGTTACAGCCACTTTGTCGGGGTTTGATCACAGTGTTACAAGAGCAGCAGCTAGCCTAGGAAGCAATCCTGTAAATACTTTTATGAAAATTACTTTGCCACTAATATTACCTGGCGTGATCTCAGGTGGGTTATTTGCATTTGTCACTTCATTTGATGAAGTAGTTGTTGTTCTATTTTTAGCAGGACTTGAAAATACAACAATCCCAATTCAAATGTGGACAGGTTTAAGAGAGCAGTTAAGTCCAACTATTCTTGCAGTTGCAACCTGTTTAATTATTTTATCAACATTAATATTAGTTACCGCTGAGCTCTTAAGAAGAAGATCTGAGAGACTCAGAGGAATAAATCGATAATAAAAAATCATTTAATGAAGATTAAGAACGTAGTGGTGATCGGCTCAGGAACAATGGGAAGTGGTATTGCGGCCCACTTATGTAATGCAAATATACCTGTAACTCTTCTTGATTTAAAAACAGAGATTAGTGAAAAAGCTAGAGATAAAATTCATAAGTCCAGACCTCCATTATTAATTGATAAATCAAAAATTAATAACATTAAAGTTGGAAATATTTCTGATGACTTTGGTGTAGTTAAAGAAGCTGATTGGATTGTTGAGGCAGTAGTTGAAAGAATTGACATCAAACATCAGATTTATGAAAAAATATTTAAAACAAGAAAAGATGGTGCAATAGTTTCGTCAAATACTTCATCCATTCCAATTAAAGTTCTGTCCGAGCACTTAACGGATGTAGAAAAAAAAGATTTCTGTATTACACACTTTTTTAATCCCGTTAGATACATGGGTTTATTAGAAATAGTTAAAAATGAAAATAATGATCTAAATAAAATAAACCAACTGAAAGAGTTTTGTGAAGTTGAGTTGGGGAAAGGAGCTATTGTTTGCAATGATACTCCTGGTTTTTTAGGAAATAGAGTCGGTGTATATGCTATGCAAATAGCAATGACTGAAGCTTTTAAAATGAAACTTTCAGTCGAAGAAGCTGATGCAATTTTTGGAAGACCAATGGGGATTCCTAAAACGGGTGTATTTGGATTGTATGACTTAATCGGTATAGATTTAATGGCCGATGTACTTAAAAGTTTTATTAAAGAGCTACCAGAGACAGATGAATTTCATGAAGTTGCAAAAGAAATTCCATTAGTAAAAAAATTAATTGAAACAGGTTATACTGGAAGAAAAGGTAAAGGTGGTTTCTATCGAATGAACAAAACAGGAGCTACTAAAGTCATGGAGGCTATAAACCTTGAGTCTGGAAATTATACTCCTGCCAAAAAGATAGATATCAAATCAGATAAAGTAGATCTTAAGGGATTGATTAATCGAAAAGATAAATATGGAGAATATGCATGGTCAGTTTTATCCAAAATAATTAAATATGCCTCCTCATTAGTTCCAGGTATTACAAAAGAATTTAATGATATTGATGAAGCTATGAGACTTGGTTTTAATTGGGCAAAAGGTCCATTTGAAATGCTTGAAGATATAGGAGTAAAAAATTTCTTTAACAAAATAGATGATTTTAAAGGAAACAATTTTTTAGAAAATTTATCGAAAAGTAAAAACGAGGATTTTTATGGTGAGAGACAAAAATATACAAATATAGAAACGTTAGGTAAAGTCAAAAAAACAGCATCTAGTCTAGATGGAAATGATTCTGCAAAAATCTACAGGTTTAATGATTATAACATTGTTGAATTTACCACTAAAGCTAATGCTTTGGATTATAATTCGATGGATGCTTTAAAAAAAGCAACAGACAAACCTTTAATAATTATCAATGAGAGTATGCAATTTTCTGCAGGTGTAAATTTAACTTATACAATGCAATTTGCAGATAAAGAAGATTTTAAATCAATTGAAAAGTTTATTAAATATTTTCAAGAGACATGTAAGCATTTAAAATATTCAAAATACCCAGTTGTTTCAGCTCCATCAGGATTAACACTAGGTGGTGGATTTGAAGTAATGGTGCAAAGTAATTTTGTTGCATCTCATACTAATATAGTTGTTGGATTAGTTGAGACTATTGTTGGTTTAATTCCAGCAGGAGGTGGATGTAAGGAAATGTTAGCAAGATGGCTTGAAACTGATGAGGCAAAAAAAGATCCTAATTATGCACCTTTAAAAGTTTTTGATATTATTGGATACGGAAAGACAGCTACATCACCCGTGGAGGCAGAACCAATGAAATATTTAAGACCTAATGATAAAAAAATAATGAATAGAAATAGTTTATTAGAAGTTTCGAAAAAAATTCTTTTAGAGAATAAAGACTTTAAACCACCAAAAGAACTTCAATTTAATCTTCCTGGAAAAGCAGTGAGAGGTGAAATGGATAAAATTTTAGATAAACTTTATAATGATAAAGTAATTTTAGAGCATGGAGTAGAAGTTGCAAAAGAATTAGCGCATGTATTAAGTGGGGGAGATACCACAATAGATAAAACCTTATCCGAAGATAATTTATTTCAATTAGAATTAGATGCTTTTATGAGATTAATTGAGACCCAAAAAACTCAAGAAAGAATTAAACATACATTAGCAACTGGTAAGCCTTTAGTTAATTAACATTCGAAGAGTATTAATGTAGTCAGGTCTTAAGACATATTGAGATTTATCAAGATATTTAATTTTTTCTAGAGCTTCTAATCCGTAAATTACCTTTCCAATTGGAGTATATTCAGTCTCATATAATGGTTCATCTCTTAATATTATAAAGAACTGACTGTCTTCAGTATTGTATTCTTGTGTTCTAGCTAACGCCACACTTCCTTTTTCAAAATTAAAAGGAGCGTCTACTTCAGAACTAATATTTCCCAATCCGGATTTACCAGTTCCAATTTTTCCATAATCTATATTTCCTTTTTTACCAAACTCTAAATCCCCAGCCTGTACAAGGGTATCTTTTATTACTCTGTGAAAAGCAACATTATCGTATGCCTTAGATTCAAT
>CABYXD010000016.1 GCA_902522895.1 uncultured Pelagibacteraceae bacterium | reverse complement strand
GAAGGTCTTCCACCTAAAGAATTAAGAAAATTAGTTGACGATGGTAAAAAAGAATTAGGGGATGGAATAGTTATAGTTTTTGCTAGCAAAGATGACAAAGTTGGAGTTGCTGTAGGAATAACAAATAAATTGACTCAAAAATTTGATGCAGTTAAATTTGTAAAATTAAGCTCAGAAATTATTGGTGGTCAAGGTGGCGGAGGAAGAAAAGATTTTGCCCAAGCTGGAGGTCAAGACCAAAGTAAAATTAATGAAGCTTTTGAAAAAATTAAGTCTTTAATTTAATTTCTTTTTTAAATTTCTATCAATCACATCTAAGAACTGATTAGTTGTTAGATATTTACTTGATGGTCCTATTAATATTGCGAGGTCTTTGGTCATAGATCCACTCTCAACACATTCTATACAAACTTGCTCAATCGTATTTGCAAACTTGATAAGTTTATCGTTTTCATCCAATTTACCTCTGTGAGCTAATCCCCTTGTCCACGCAAATATTGAAGCTATTGGATTGGTTGAAGTTTCTTTACCTTCTTGGTGCATTCGATAGTGTCTTGTTACAGTTCCATGTGCCGCTTCAGCTTCCATTACTTTTCCATCTGGTGTTAGCAATGTACTAGTCATTAAACCTAGCGATCCATAACCTTGAGCCATAGTATCAGACTGGACATCACCATCATAATTTTTACAAGCCCATATATATTTACCACTCCATTTCATAGCACATGCAACCATGTCGTCTATTAATCTGTGTTCATAAGTAATATTATTTTCTTCAAATTTTTTCTTAAATTCTTTATTAAATAATTCTTCAAAAATATCTTTAAATCTTCCATCGTATTTTTTTAATATCGTATTTTTAGTTGAAAGATACACAGGCCACTTCTTAATTAATCCATAGCTGAAACATGATCTTGCAAAATCTTCGATTGATTTATCTAAGTTATACATTGATACCGCTACCCCTGGTCCTGTAAAATTAAATACTTCATGTTTAATCTCATCTTTACCATCTTCAGAAGTCCACTTTACCTCTAACTTCCCTTTGCCTGGTACTTTGAAATCAGTTGCTCTATATTGATCACCAAATGCATGTCTTCCAATAACTACTGGATCTGTCCAAGATGGAACAAGTTTTGGAATATTTTTACAAATTATGGGTTCTCTAAAAACTGTTCCTCCAATAATATTTCTTATAGTTCCATTAGGTGATCTCCACATTTTTTTAAGATCAAATTCTTTAACACGATCTTCATCAGGGGTAATTGTTGCACATTTTATGCCAACACCTATATTTTTAATTGCATTTGCGGCATCAATTGTAATTTGATCATCAGTTTGATCCCTATTTTTCATGCCAAGATCGTAGTATTCGATGCCAAGATCTAGATAAGGTAAGATTAATTTATTTTTAATGAATTCCCATATTATTCTGGTCATTTCATCACCATCTAGCTCTACAATAGGATTTTTTACGTTTATTTTGCTCATTTATGAGAAATACATCTTATTAATTGAATTTCGTAGTTTTATATACATATTAATCAAAAATTATCAATTAGAAGAACATGTTTAGTAAAATTTTTCCAAAACTTCACTCAGAGGGCAACAAATTTATTGTTATAGCAATAATATTAACAATCATATTATATAATTTTAGCAACTTCTTAGGATTGGTTGGATTGGTTCTAACTATTTGGGTTTATTATTTTTTTAGAGATCCAGAGAGAGTTATTATTGATGATGAAAATTATCTGGTAAGTCCAGCAGATGGCGAAGTAATTAAAGTTGAAGAAATTGATGGCCCAAAAGAACTAGGTCTTGAAAATAAGAAATTTAACAAAATTAGTATTTTTATGAATGTTTTTGACTGTCATGTAAACAGAACACCATGCGCAGGACAAGTAAAAGAAATTTTATATAAACCTGGAAAATTTTTTAATGCTTCATTAGATAAAGCAAGTGAGGATAATGAGAGAAATTATTACAAAATTAAAGATAAGCATGGAAACGATATCATAGTTGTTCAAATAGCAGGACTTATTGCAAGAAGAATTGTTTGTGAAACAAATAAGGACCAAGAATTGAATCAAGGTGACAGGATTGGAATGATAAGATTTGGAAGTCGAGCAGACGTATATTATGAAAATTATGAACCCTTAGTTAAAGTTGGTCAGAAATCTATTTCTGGAGAAACATTGTTAGCTAAAAGATAAAATGGAACAAAAAAAAAATAATTTTAGAATTGTATCTGATAAAAAAGCAAGAATAATTTTGCCAAATGCAATTACTTTAATTGGTGTTTGTATAGGTTTAACTTCAATCAAGTTTGCAATAGATGGAAAATTTGCGATAGCTATTATTGCAATATTATTTGCAGGCCTAATGGATGCATTAGACGGTCGAATAGCAAGATTGATTAAAGGAACATCTAAAATGGGAAAAGAATTAGACTCATTAGGAGATGTAATCAGTTTTGGGGTTGCACCAGCTCTCATAATG
The DNA here is from genome assembly GCA_902522895.1 of uncultured Pelagibacteraceae bacterium. Classification (GTDB taxonomy): domain Bacteria; phylum Pseudomonadota; class Alphaproteobacteria; order Pelagibacterales; family Pelagibacteraceae; genus Pelagibacter. The sequence goes on along the minus strand of CABYXD010000016.1, from coordinate 7,874 downwards.
TATTTTTGGAATTTACAATATTTAGAAAAATTGGGATGGTTTGTTTGTTTAACGTATGTGGTTTGTGTTGCTCTTAGACTTGCAAGATTTAATATTAATTCTGAGGAAGAACCATCTTGGAGAGATAATTTTTTTGAAGGCATGCCGTCACCAGCTGGAGGAATTATTGTTTTAATACCATTAATCTTCAGTTTTAGTGAATTTGGAGAATTTTTTCCTAAGATTAATTATGACTTATTAGTACCAGCAATTTTTGTGATAGTTTCAATATTGCTAATAAGCACAATTCCAACTTATTCATTTAAAAAAATAGTTATACCAAGATCGATGACAAAATTTTTATTATTTGGAATCGTTTTATTTTTTGGAGCTTTATTAGTTTATACTTTTAAGGTTTTAGCTATAAGCACTGCTATATATCTTTGTTTAATACCAATAAGTTTTTTTCATTACAGAAAAATTAAAAAAGAAAAAAATATTACTTCAGATAAAGATGAAGGACTAGAAGATATATTATAGATGAAAAAAAATGTAATTGTCTCATTGGCTGATGCTAATTACTTTCCATTATTAGATGAGTTAGTAAATTCTATCAAAAGATTTAAAGAAAGTGAGAATGTAGCAATTTGTATTTTAGATGCAGGTTTAACTCAGGAACAAAAAAAAAATTTATTAAATAAAGTAGATGAAATTAAACCAGCGGAATGGGATATTGAGGTACCAGGTTATAAGGTACAAGGTAAAGAATGGTTAAAAAGTCAGGTCTCTAGAGCTTTTTTACCAAAATATTTTCCGAATTATGAAAAATATCTTTGGATTGACTGTGATGCCTGGGTAAATGATTGGAATTGTATAGAATTATATTTTAAAGCTTGTGAAGGTGGAAAACTAGGTATTACTCAAACTATTGGTCCTGGGTACAAAATAACTTCAAAAGTAAATTGGTTACTTGGAAAATTAGCAATTATTAAATCTCAAAATTTCAAACATGCTGTAAAATCAAATATTGGTTATGATAAAGCTAGAAAGTTAGCATTTGCACCACACATAAACATTGGAGTTTTTTCTTTAGAAAAAAATTCTATAGGTTGGAATGTCTGGCAAAATAATTTATCAAAAACATTAAAATCAGGAAACATTTTTGGTTCTGAAGGATTGGCAATTAATATGTCTGTCTATATAGATGATTTGGAAACAGAATTTTTACCTTTAAGTTGTAATTGGATTACCAGTAATTTGCTCCCTAAGTATGATGAACAAAAAAAAATGTTTGTAGAACCTTATTTGCCAAATTATAAAATAGGAATAATGCACCTCGCTGCTGGAATTTGGAAAAATGGCAAAGACATGAGGATAGACAAAAGTGTTGAAATAGAAATTCAAACTTTAAGTAATAAAAAAATTATAAAAAGTCTTAGATTTAGCAATTAATTGAAAAAAAATAAAATTTCAAAAAATTGGGTTAATAAACAAAGAAGAGACACTTATGTGCGTCAATCTAAAGTTGATGGTTATAGGGCAAGATCAGCTTATAAATTAATTGAAATAGATGAAAAGTTTAAAATTTTTAAAGGTGGCATGAATGTAATTGATATTGGAGCAGCCCCTGGAAGTTGGTCTCAATACATTTCTAAAGTTGTAAAAAATGGAAAAATAATTTCAATTGATTTAAAAGATATGGAAAAAATTAAAAGTACAATTCAAATAAAAGGTGATTTTACTCAAGAAATAATTCAAAATTTGATAAAAAAATATCTTAATAGTAAATCTGACGTAGTTATGTCAGATATGGCAGTCAATACTACGGGAATAAAGAACGTAGATGCTATTCAAACTGGAGAATTGTGTAAAGAAGCTATGATTTTTTCAAAAGAAGTCTTATCTGACAAAGGTTTTTTTGTTTCAAAAATATTTATGGGTAGTACTTTTAATGAAATTGTCGCACTCGGAAAAAAATTTTTTAAAGAAGTTAAGGTTTTTAAACCTAAATCAAGTCGAAAAGACTCTAAAGAAAGTTTCATAATTTGTAAAATTCTTAGATAGTTTCTTTAAATTTAAAAGGAATCATATATAAATGATCATGGTTCCTATAAAAGAAGCACTTACCTTTGATGATGTAACACTTGTTCCAAAGTATTCTGAAATATTACCTTCTGATGTAGACACAAGTATAAAATTAACTGAAAATTTAAAATTAAAAATTCCACTATTATCCTCTGCAATGGATACTATTACAGAGAGTAAAATGGCAATCGCAATTGCTGAAACTGGAGGTATAGGAATTATTCATAGAAATCTAAATATCAAAAAACAAATTCTAGAAATTAAAAAGGTAAAAAAAAAAAGATTATTAGTCGGAGCTGCTGTAGGAGCTGGGCCTAAAGAATTCAAAAGAGCAGAAGCAATTTTAAAAGAAGATATAAACATGATTGTTGTAGACACTGCTCACGGGCATACTAAAAAAGTTTCAGAAATAGTAAAATTTATCAAAAAGAAAAAAAGTAAAAAAACTGCGCTGTGTGCTGGTAATATTGCAACACCAGAAGCTGCTAAATTTTTACTTAAGTTAGGTGTTGATATTATTAAAGTAGGAATAGGACCAGGTTCAATTTGTACTACAAGATTAGTAGCAGGCATAGGAGTGCCTCAACTTAGTGCAATTTTGAATGTTAGGAATGGAATTAAGAATAAAAATGTCAAGATTATTTCTGATGGAGGTATAAAATATTCTGGTGATTTAGCGAAATCTTTTGCGGCTGGAGCCGATGCTGTGATGATAGGATCACTGTTTGCAGGAACCGATGAAACACCAGGTAAATTAATTAAAAGAAGCGGAAAATTATTTAAAAGTTTTAGGGGCATGGGTTCCGTGGGAGCCATGAACAAAGGATCAGCAGATAGATACTTTCAATCAAGACAAAAAGATGCATCAAAGTATGTACCAGAAGGTGTTGAAGGATTTGCAAAATATAAAGGTAAAGTTAGTGATATAATTTATAAATTAGTTGGTGGATTAAGATCTTCAATGGGATATCTTGGATCAAAACAGATAAGGTATTTAAGAGATAAACCAAAGTTTGTTAAAATTACAAAAGCAGGATTTTATGAAAGCATGGTCCATAACGTAGATATAGTTAAAAGTGAAAATAAATACTAATGAACAAAAAATTTAAATTAATATTATTTTTCTATTTAGTGATTAATATTTTTAATGTTTCAAAAAGTAACGAAAACTTTTTTAATAAAGGGTTAGAGTTATACAATGATAAAAAATATGAGGATGCACGATTTATGTTTGAAAGAAATATTGTGTTTAATCCAAAAGACTCAAATTCTTATTTATATCTCGCAAAAATTTACAATGCTCAAGAGAATCAAAAAAAAGAAGAAAAAAATTTGGATACGACATTATTAATTGAACCTAATAATGAAGAGGCATTATTGATGTCTATGAAGATAGCCTTAAAGAAATCAAACTACTCAAAAGTTAAAGATTTATCAAAAACTTTTACTAAAGTTTGTCAAAAATTATGTGATGAGAACAAAATTATATTAGAAACTCTTGCAAATATAGAGCCAAAAAATAATGAGTCTTGATAAAGGTTTGAATAAAATATTAATCATAGACTTTGGTTCTCAATTTACCCAACTTATAGCGAGAAGAATAAGGGAACTTGGAGTTTATTCAGAAATAGTAAGTCACAAAAAAATTAAAAATAATATTGATTATTCTATCAAAGGTATAATTTTGTCTGGAGGACCTCTAAATGTTTACGAAATCAAAAGATATTCTTTTGATAAAAAAATAATTAAAAATGGAATACCAGTTTTAGGAATCTGCTTTGGTCACCAAATTCTTTCAAAACTAAACGGTGGTAAAGTTAAACAATCTAAACATAGAGAATTTGGTTTGGTGAATATTAATAAAAAAAAAGAAAGTCTTTTGACTAAAAACTTTTTTAAAAATAATAGAACAATTAAAGTTTGGATGAGTCATGCTGATCAAGTTTCCAAATTACCTGAGAATTTTAATACGGTAGCATCAAGTCTAAATTCAAAATTTGCTATTGTAGAGAATAAGTCAAAAAAATTTTATGGTGTTCAATTTCACCCAGAAGTAACACATACCGAGAATGGAAAAAAACTGATCAGCAATTTTATTTTTTTAATATGTCGAGTAAAAAGAAATTGGTCATCTAAAGATCAAAAAAAGAAATTATTAAAAGATATAAAAAAACAAGTTGGAAAAGATAAGGTTATATGTGCTCTTTCTGGTGGAGTAGATAGCAGCGTAGTTGCTCAATTATTAAATAAAGCTATAGGCAAAAAATTATATTGTATTTTTGTTAATACAGGCTTGCTCAGGAAAAATGAGGAAAAACAAGTAGTTAAAACATTTAAAAAGAAATTAAAAATAAATTTGATTTATGTAAATGCAGAAAAAGAATTTACAAAAAAACTATCAAATGTGTCTGATCCAGAAAAAAAGAGAAAAATAATTGGAAATTTATTTATTAAAATTTTTGAACGTTATGCAAAAAAAATTAAAGATGTAAAATTTTTAGCTCAAGGAACATTGTATCCTGACTTGATTGAGAGTAAATCAGTCACTGGTAGCCAAACTTCAAAAATCAAATCCCACCACAATGTTGGTGGTTTGCCAAAAAGAATGAAGCTTAAATTAGTTGAACCTCTTAAATTTTTATTTAAAGATGAAGTTAGAAAATTAGGACTTGAATTAAATTTAAGTAAAGAAATAATTTCTCGACATCCCTTCCCAGGACCTGGTTTAGCAATTAGAATGCCAGGAATAATTACAAAAGAAAAAATTGATATTTTAAAAGAAGCAGATCATTATTTTATTCAAGCTCTCAAAGACCATGGTCTTTATCATAAAATTTGGCAAGCTTATGCAGCCTTACTTCCTGTTAAGACTGTTGGAGTAATGGGTGATAATCGAACATATGAATATTTATGTTTGTTAAGAGCAATAACATCTGAAGATGGTATGACTGCAGACTTTTATGAATTTAAAAAATCATTTATTCAAGAAATCTCTAATAAAATTGTGAATAGTATTAGAGGGATTAATAGAGTAGTTTATGATATTACATCAAAGCCTCCTAGCACTATTGAATTAGAGTAAGATGAATATTAAAATTAAAAAAATTCTTAATAAAAAGAATAAATCAAAGGTTATTTGTCTAACTGCATATTCAAAAAATGTTTCAGCAATTTTAGATAAATATTGTGATCTTATTTTAGTTGGGGATTCATTAGGCTCTGTTCTTTATGATTATAAATCCACAAAAGAAGTAACTCTAGATATAATGATAAATCACTCAAAAAGTGTGAGACGTGGTGTAAAGAAATCTTTAATGGTAGTTGATATGCCTTACAATACATATCGTAATCCTAAAGAAGCTCTTAAGAATTCAAGATTGGTAATGAAAAAAACTAAATGTGATGCAGTTAAGTTAGAAGGTGGAAAAAAAATTATACCTATAGTTAAGACTCTAGTTAAAAATAAAATACCAGTAATGGGTCACTTGGGTATTTTACCTCAAACTGAAAAAAAATTTACTTTTAAAGGTAAAAAATTAGATGAAAGAAACAGAATTTTAAAAGATGCTAAACTATTAGAAAAGGCAGGTATTTTTTCAGTAGTATTAGAATGTATTGAAACTAAATTAGCAAAAAAAATTACTCAACAATTAGATATTATTACTGTTGGAATTGGATCTTCAGTCAATTGTGATGGTCAAGTTTTGGTAATTGATGATTTGATTGGTTTAAGTCAAAGTAAATTTAAATTTATTAAGAAATATGTAAATATGAGTCAAATCATTAACTCTGCTGTTAAAAAATACAAATCAGAAGTATTAAAAAAACAATTCCCAAAAGCAAAACATTCTTTTAAAAATTAAGTAAATTAACCCATTGTAAATGGATCAGACATTGGTTTGTCTGATGAATTGTACCAAGTAGTTTTTATTCTTGTGTACTCTTTGATAGAATCTATCCCTGCCTCTTTTCCATAACCACTATCTTTTATTCCTCCAAATGGCGCCATGGGCGAGATAAGCCTATACGTATTTATGAAAACAATTCCTGCTCTTATAGCTTTTGAAACTCTTAGCCCTCTTGCAAAGTTAGAAGTATAAACTCCAGAGGATAAACCATATTTATTATCATTCATTTTTTGGATAACTTCTTCTTCTTTGTTAAATTTCATTACAGATAAAATTGGACCAAATAACTCATTTTCTGCAACTGGAAGGTTATGATTTTCACATTCAATTATAGTTGCTGGAAAATAGTAACCTTTATTTGAAATAGATGACCTTTTTCCTCCACATCTAACTTTTCCACCTTGGTTAATTGTGGCTTTAATATTTTTTTCTATATTATCTAGTTGCTTAAAACTATTTAATGGTCCCATTTGAGTATCTTTTTCCATTGGGCCGCCTAATTTTATTTTCTCAGCTTTAGAAATTAATTTTTTTAAAAATTCATCATAAATATTAGATTGTAAGTAAAGTCTAGATCCTGCAATACAACTTTGACCACTTGCTCCAAATATTCCTGCAGTTATTCCATTCAAAGCATTTTCTTGATCAGCGTCATCAAAAACAACAACTGGACTTTTTCCACCAAGTTCTAAACTTACTTGAGATAAATTTTCTGCAGAATTTTTAACAATATGTTTTGCAGTTTCTGGCCCACCTGTAAATGCTATTCTTTCTACAAGATTGTGCGTGGTTAAAGCTTTACCACAAGGCTCACCTAATCCAGTAATTATATTTATTACTCCTTTTGGTATTCCAGTTTTATCAATTAATTTTGCAAACTCTAAAAGAGTTACCGGAGCAAGTTCTGATGCTTTAATTACCACAGTATTTCCCATAGCAAGAGCTGGTGCAAGTTTAACTGCTGTTAAAAGCATTTGTGAATTCCAAGGAATAATTGCTGCCACAACACCTATAGGTATTCTTGTCGTTGTAACTTGCATATCGGGTTTATCAATTGGAACAACTGTACCTTCTACTTTGTCTGCTAAACCTGCAAAATAATCATAATATTCTGCTATATAATTTGCCTGAGTTTTTGTTTCTCTATAAAGTTTACCTGTATCAATAGTTTCTACTTTTCCAAGGTGTTCCGCATTAGCTCTTAGTTGATCAGCAATTAATTTTAAATATTTTGCTCTTTCTCTTGGATGAAGTATAGACCAATTATTTTCAAAAGCTTTTTGAGCTGATTGAACAGCTTTATCCACATCTTTTTCATTGGCCTCAGGAACAGTTGCCCAAACTTCATTATTTTCAGGATTTAATGTTTCAATTTTTTTTCCAGAAGATGAATCAACCCATTCACCATTAATGTACATTTTAAAATCTTGAATTTTTGACATCTAATTATTAATAAAATTTTTAATCTTCATATTAACATCATCTGCACATTCTATACTACAAAGATGTTTTCCATTTTGAATTTCAATATATGTAGAATTAACAAGGTCTTTAACCAATTCTTTAGACATTGCTGGAGTTGAACCAACATCATCTGAACCAGTCATTACCAAAGTTTTTCTGTCTATTTTTTTTATAGCTTCAAAATTATCATAGTGATTTGCAAATAACTCATAAGCTTTGAGAAAGTTTTTATGATCCTTTGGTTCTTTATTTAAGATTTTTACAAACAAATCATAAGTTTTCGGATTATTCTCGAGGTATTTATTACTAAACCATCTTTTCAAAGCTTGATTAGATATTGGTTTGTTTAATTTTGCTTGATTATATCTATCTAATACAAGTGATCTCTCTTCATCAGATCTTTTATAAGTAGTGCCAATTAATATAAGTTTTTCTACT
>CABYXD010000015.1 GCA_902522895.1 uncultured Pelagibacteraceae bacterium | reverse complement strand
ATAAAGAATCATAATTTAATAAATTTGCACCTTTAATATCTGTATTTAAATTGTCTCCTATACAAAGAGTTTTCTTATTTTTGTTATTAATCGAAAGATTATAAACCTCAGAGTATGGTTTTCCAAAGTAAACAACCTGACCACCCATTTTTTCAAAAACCATGGCAACTGAACCTGCACATAATTCTCTTTTGTTTCCTTTATCAACAATTAAATCTGGGTTTGTGCAAATCATCTTTTTATCAATCTTTTTTTCAAAAAGTTCTCTATAATAATTTAAGTCGGTATCTTGCTTCTCAAATAAGCCTGTGCATAAAAAGTAATCAGATTTATTTAAATCTTCTGACTTCATTTTTTTAAAATCCTTAAATAAATCAAAATCTCTAGGTGGCCCTATATGGTAAAATTTTTGAGAAAAAAAATTTTTTTTTAAATAAATCAATGCTGCTTCTCCAGAAGTAAATACGTGTTCTCGTATTTTTTCATCAAGACCCATTTTCTCTAAAAAAACTTTGACAGTGCTATTAGGTCTTGGAGCATTGGTAAGTAGTACATATTCTTTATTTTGCTTATCTAGTTCATTGAGAGTTTTGATAGCTTCTTTATGTAAAAAAATTCCATTATGAATTACTCCCCATAAATCAATGTAGAAAAGACTGTAATTTTGAGCTACAGCGCTAAGCCCTTCTTGATCTAAATTTCTAGTCATAAAAACATCTATAAACCATTAAACCTCTAATTTCCTACAATTTTTGACTAGTAATTTTAGTAATCATCTTGAAATAGCGAGGCAAGTATCTATATGAATGGCATATTATAAAGGAGAATTTTATGAAATTTAAACCGTTACACGATAGAGTTTTAATAGAAGTTTTAGATAGTAGTGAAAAAACTGCTGGAGGAATAATAATTCCGGACACTGCTCAAGAAAAACCTCAAGAAGGTAAAGTTGTTGCAGTTGGTGGTGGAGCAAAAACTGAAGATGGAAAATTGATTCCAATGGATGTTAAAGTTGGTGATAAAGTTTTATTTGGCAAATGGTCAGGAACTGAAGTGAAAATAGACGGTAAAGAATACAGCATAATGAAAGAGACCGACATTATGGGTATTTCAAAAAAATAATTTAATTTAAAGGAGAAATATTATGGCAAAAGTTGTTAAGTTTGATGCTGAAGCAAGAGCAGCAATGATCAGAGGTGTAAATATTTTAGCTGATACGGTTAAAGTCACATTAGGACCTAAAGGAAGAAATGTTGTAATGGATAAGTCTTATGGTGCTCCAAGAATTACTAAAGATGGTGTTTCAGTAGCTAAAGAGATAGATCTTGAAGATAAATTTGAAAATATGGGTGCCCAGATGGTGAAAGAGGTTGCTAGCAAAACAAATGACGAAGCTGGTGATGGAACAACTACTGCAACTATTCTTGCTCAAGCAATTGTAAGAGAAGGTGTAAAATATGTTACAGCTGGAATGAATCCAATGGATGTTAAACGAGGTATTGATGCAGCTGTTGAGGTTGTAAAAGAAAATCTTGTTGCATCTGCTAAAAAGGTAAAAGACAGCGATGAAATTGCTCAAGTTGGAACTATTTCTGCGAATGGTGACAAAGAAATCGGTACAATGATTTCTAAAGCAATGCAAAAAGTTGGTAATGAAGGAGTAATCACTGTTGAGGAAAATAAAGGTATTGAAACTGAGCTGGATGTTGTCGAAGGTATGCAGTTTGATAGAGGATATCTATCTCCATATTTTATTACTAATAGTGATAAAATGACAACTGAACTTGATAATCCTTATATTCTTTTGTTTGAAAAGAAATTAACTAACTTACAACCGATGGTTCCTCTTTTAGAAGCTGTAGTCCAAGCTGGTAGGCCTTTAATGATCATCTCTGAAGATGTAGAAGGTGAAGCGCTTGCTACACTTGTTGTAAATAAACTAAGAGGTGGTCTTAAGGTTGTAGCAGTTAAAGCACCAGGATTTGGAGATAGAAGAAAAGCTATGCTTGAAGATATTGCTATCTTGACAGGTGGCCAAGTTATTTCAGAAGATTTAGGAATTAAACTTGAAAATGTTAAACTTGAAGATCTTGGTTCTTGTAAAAAAATTAAGGTTGATAAAGATAATAGTACCATTGTTAATGGAAGTGGAAAAAAATCTGACATTGAAGCAAGATGTAATTCAATAAAACAACAAGTTGATGAAACAACATCTGATTACGATAAAGAAAAACTTCAAGAACGACTTGCTAAATTAGCAGGTGGTGTTGCAGTAATTAAAGTAGGTGGTGCAACGGAAGTTGAAGTTAAAGAGAGAAAAGATAGAGTCGAAGATGCTTTGAATGCAACTAGAGCTGCCGTCGAAGAAGGCATTGTAACAGGTGGTGGTTGTGCATTATTATATGCTGCTCAAGATCTTAATAAAGTTAAAGTTAAAGGTGATGATCAAAAAGCTGGTGTAGAACTTGTGAGAAAAGCATTAGAATCTCCTATCAGATAAATTACTAAAAATGCTGGTGTTGATGGTTCAGTAGTAGTAGGTAAATTGTTAGAACAAAATAAAAGAACACATGGATATGATGCCCAAAACGAGGAGTATTGTGATATGTTTTCAAAAGGTATTATTGACCCTGTAAAAGTTGTCAGAACTGCACTTCAAGATGCAGCTTCCATCTCAGGATTATTAGTAACTACGGAAGCAATGATAGCTGATAAACCTGAAGAAAAAGATGCTGGAGGAGCACCTGCAATGCCTGGTGGAATGGGCGGTATGGGCGGTATGGGAGGAATGGGCGGTATGGGAATGTAAAACCTATTCTCCAATAAAATTTAAAGGCCATCTTTTGATGGCCTTTTTTTTTGGATCTAGTAAAATAGTAAAATGTCAAAAAGATATAGTGGCAAATCCTTCAAAGACTCAAGCGTCAACAAAAAACCAAAATTAAGTTTAAAAGAAAAAAGAAAACTTAAGAGAGAAAAAACAAAAAAAACAAATTAAAATCACTTTTTTTACTAAATTTAGATGTTAATTCAGCTTTTTTAAAGTTTCCAAAAAAAAAAATTAATGTATAAGAGCCCCAAATTATGAGTAACGATATAAGAAACATCACTATAATCGCACACGTCGATCACGGTAAAACAACTTTAATTGATAATCTTATGAAGCAAAGTGGCTCATTTAGAGAAAATGAAGTTGTTGATGAAAGACTAATGGACTCTGGAGAGCTAGAAAAAGAAAGAGGAATTACCATTCTAGCAAAACCTGCTTCTATAAATTGGAAGAATTCTAGAATTAATATTATTGATACTCCAGGACACAGAGATTTTGCTGCTGAAGTTGAAAGAGTTTTAAGTATGGCTGATGGTGCTTTATTATTAATTGACTCTGCTGAAGGTGTAATGCCACAAACAAAATTTGTGCTATCTAAAGCTCTTAAACAAGGTTTAAAACCAATTGTTGTAATCAACAAACTTGATAAAACGGATCAAAGAGCAAACCAAGTATTAGATGAAACATTTGATTTGTTCGTAAGCTTAGATGCTAATGAAGAACAGTTAGATTTTCCAGTTTTATATGCAAGTGGAAGATCTGGTTGGGCTGATAAAGAAGTTAATGGCAAAAAAGAAAATTTAAATCCTTTATTAGATCAAATTATAGAACATGTAAAACCTGCTGCTTTGGATAAATCAAAACCTTTTGCAATGTTATCAACATTATTATATGCCGATAATTTTTTAGGAAGAAGTTTAGTAGGAAGGATTACGCAAGGGACCGCCAAAGCTAACCAGGCAATAAAAGCGATTAACTTAAAAGGTGAAAAGGTTGATGAGGGTAGACTAACAAAAATTTTCAGATATGAAGGAACAAAAAAAGTTCCAATTGAAGTTGGTGAAGCAGGAGATATTGTAGTTATTGCTGGTCTAGAAAAAGCTAATGTTGCAGACACAATATGTGATTTAGAAGTTAATGAACCAATTGCTGCAACTCCTATTGATCCTCCAACAATGTCCATTACCATTACGGTTAATACATCTCCTTTGGCAGGTACTGAAGGAAAAAAACTAACCAGTACTCAAATAAGAGACCGATTAATCACCGAAGCGCAAAATAATGTTGGAATAACATTTTCAGAAAATGATGGGAATGATTCTTTTGTAGTAAGTGGTAGAGGAGAACTAATGTTAGAAATTTTACTTACTCAAATGAGAAGAGAAGGTTTTGAACTGACAGTTAGTCCACCAAAAGTTTTATATAGAAAAGATGGAGATGGAAATAAACTTGAACCAATTGAAGAAATCACTATGGACCTAGATGAAGAATATTCTTCAAAAATAATTGATTCTATGAATAGAAAAAAAGGCAAATTAATAGAATTAAAAGATACAGGAAAAAATAAAAAGCGACTTATATTCCATGCTCCAACAAGAGGTTTAATGGGATACACAAGTCGATTTCTTACTCTCACAAAAGGCAATGGCGTTATTAATAGAATCTTCCATGATTACGGTAAATTTGAAGGTGAAATGGAAGGAAGAAGAAATGGTGCTTTAATTTCAATGGAACAAGGAAAAGCTGTGGCTTTTGCAATATTTAATTTGCAGTCTAGAGGTGAAATGTTTGTTACTCATAATGATCCTGTTTATCCAGGTATGATTGTTGGACTTTCACCAAAGCCAGGCGATATGATAATTAATGTTATGAAGGGTAAAAAACTTACTAACATGAGAACACAAGGCACTGATGAAAATGTTGTTCTTACCCCTGTAAGAAAAATGTCAATAGCTGAGCAATTAAGTATGTTAAATACTGATGAAGCTTTAGAGATTACACCCGAGTCCTGTAGATTACGTAAAGCCATTCTTGATCCTCATGAAAGGAAAAGAAGTGAAAAATCTAGCTCCGCAGCCTAATTAAATATTTTATCTACTAAATAAAGTCCAAGTGCAACACACGGACCAATGCCAAAAGCAAACAGTAATGTTCCAATTCCCACAGTACCACCTAGGTACCAACCAACACTAACAACTGTAACTTCTAAAGTTGCTCTTACAGCTGCTATTGGTAAATTTGTTACTTTTTGTAATCCGATCATTAAACCATCTCTTGGACCAGCTCCTAAATTAGCAACTAAATAAATTCCCCCACCTATTCCAACAGTTATTACTGAAACAACTGCTAAAATTAATTGATGAAGATAAGTAGAAGGAACAGGTACAAATTTAATACAAAGATCAATCATCAATGCTATTATTAAAGCATTGAATATGGTTCCCATACCTGGTTTTTGACCAAGGGGAATCCATAAAATCAAAACCACTATACTTATTAAAAATGTAATTATTCCAATACTTAAATTTACATTTAAAGAAATACCTTGAGCTAAAACACTCCAAGGAGAAGCGCCTGTTAAAGATATAATTAATAAACCTTCTCCTAAACCAAATAATGTTAAACCAAAGCATAAAAAAAAGAATGTAGAAAATTTAGGCCTAAAATTATATGGCTTTTCAGAACTCCAATTTACTTTAGGTATATTCTTTATTTTTAAAAACATTTTTTGATAAAATACTTCTATTATAGAAAAAGTCTATTATTGTAATCATTAAATGAAAAAATTTTTAGTCCTCATCATAATATTATTCTCCTCAAAAGTGATGGCTCATATGGATCATTATAAAAAATATAATAAAATAGAGATGGATATTTTTAGAAATGGAGAATTAATAGGATACAATTATTATTTCTTCACTAGAAAAGGTAGTGAAACAATAGTTACTAACCAAATTAAGTTTTCTGTAAAAATTTTAGGAGCAACAATTTTTCAAGTAGAGGGGTATGGCGAGGAGAAATATCTTAAAGATCAATTAATTTCTTATGACTCTAAAACTTTACAAAATAATAAAGAAAAATTTGTAAATTTAATTTTTGATAATGACAAAGATAAATTTAATATTAAAGGTTCTTCTTATTCCGGAGAAGCACCTACTGATAACATTATAGGAAATTGGTGGAGTCATAAAATTTTACAGACTGATAGTCAGATAAGTCCAATTTCAGGAAGTATAAAAGAACAAGTTGTTACCTTTGTTGGCAAAGAAAAAATTGAACAATATGGAAAAACTTATGAAGTTGATCATTTTAAATTAAACTCTAAAGATATGTCACTACCTAAAGATAAACGTCTAGATTTTGATATTTGGTTCGACAAAAAAAATTCTATGATTATTAGAGTTTCTTATTCTAGAATGGGAAATTGGGAATATCGCCTCAAGAATTTTGAATGAGTTTAGTCATTTACCCGCAACAACCATTCCTTCTATCATCATGGTCGGTGAATTAGTGGAATATTCAAATTCTAAATCATTAGCTAAAGTTATATTTTGAAACATATCTTTAAAGTTTCCAGCTATTGTAATTTCATTAATGGGATATTTGAATTCACCATTTTCAACTAAAAAACCAGTTGCACCCACAGAATAATCTCCTGTTATAATGTTACTTCCGTGACCAATGGTTTCTGTGATGTAGAGGCATTTTGAATTAGAATTTAACAGATCTTTATAAGTGATCTTTCCATTATCAAAATAAAGATTACTTGTTCCTCCACTTCTTCCATTAGATTTTAGATTTAATTTTTTCCCGTTGTAAGTATCTATCAAATAATGTTTTAAAACACCTTGCTCTACTAATTTTAAGGTTTCTGTTTTGACTCCTTCAGAGTCAAAACTTTTTGAGCCTAAACCTTTGATTATGTCAGGTTTATCAAAAACATTTATCGAACTCGAAAATATTTTTTCATCAATCATATCTTTTAAAAATGAGGTCCCCCTTGAAATAGCTGAAGATGATATTGCACTAGCAAAAGTATTTAGTATTCCTTTTGCAATCCTTTTATCAAAAATTATAGCAATCTTTTCACTGCCAATTTTTTTTGGACTTAATTTTCTGATAGTGTGTTCAGCAGCTGCTTTTCCTAATTCTTCTGCACTTTTAATATCATCTAAGTGACATTTAAGTGTATATTCGTAATCTCTCTCCATGCTTTTATCATTTTTGGCAACAGCAACACTAGATGCTACAAATGATGAAGTTTTAAAACCTTTACAAAAACCATCACTATTAGCTAAAATAAAATTTGATTTATCTTCAGTAAAACTAGACTCTGTATTTATTATTTTTTCATCACTTGAGGCAGAAGTTTCTAATCTTGATAAATATTTGATTTTATCGTCATTCTCAATATGAGTATCATCATATAAATTTAACTCCTTAACTTCTTTGGCAAGTAAATCTTTTTCGGGAAGTTCATTAAATTCATCTTCAGGAGTATTTTTTGTAGTTTCAATGCATTTTTCAATTAATATATTTAAATTATCTTTTAATAAATTTGATGAAGATATAGATGATTTTTTCTTTCCTATGTAAGTAGTAATATCTACACCTAAGTTATCTGATCTATTAGACTCATCTAACTTCTTATTTCTAAAATTTACAGTCTCAGAAATAGAGCTTCCCACATTTACAATTGCATCTGTGGCCCCTAATTTTTTGGCAAGATCTAAACAATAAGATGCTTTTTTTTCTAAATATTCTTGATCTTTGACCATTTATAGTTTTGTGCCGCCAACTGTCATCTTGTTAATTAATATTGAAGGTTGAGCAACTCCGACAGGAACACCTTGGCCAGCTTTTCCACAAGTTCCAATACCAGGGTCTAACATCATGTCATTACCCACCATTGAAACTTCTTTTAAAATTGAAGGACCATCACCGATTAGAGTTGCGCCTTTAATAGGTGATCCAATTTTACCATTAATTATTTCATATGCCTCGGTACAATTAAATACAAATTTTCCAGAGGTGATATCAACTTGCCCCCCACCAAAACTCACAGCAAAAATTCCTTTATCCACAGATTTGATCATTTCATCTTGAGTTTGTTGACCACTTAACATCATAGTATTTCTCATTCTAGGTAAAACAATGTGTCTAAAATTTTCTCTTCTACCACTGCCTGTAGATCTTGTTTTCATTAATCTTGCATTTAGTCTGTCTTGCATAAAGTTTTTTAAAATTCCGTTTTCAATTAATACAGTTTTTTCAGTAGGAGTGCCCTCATCATCTATTGTGAGACTTCCTCTTCTATTATCTATAGTACCATCATCAATAATAGTTACACCTTCACTCGCAACTTTTTGGCCCATCAAATTATGAAATGCAGAAGTTTTTTTTCTATTAAAATCGCCTTCCAAACCATGACCTACAGCCTCATGAATTAAAATTGCAGGCCAACCTGGACCAAGCACAACTTTCATTTCTCCTGCTGGCGCAGGTTTACTCTCTAAATTTACAGAGGCTATTCTAAAAGCCTCATCACAAACATTTTTCCATTTATCTTTTGCCAAATAAGAGTCGTAAGATTGTCTTCCACCTACTCCATAAACTCCTGTCTCTTTTCTTCCATTTTTCTCAAGCATTACTGAAACATTAAACCTTATCAAAGGCCTTATATCTGTTAGTGCCTCACCACCTGATCTAATAATTTCTATAGATTTTTGTTCTCCACTAAAATTTGCTGTTACTTGTTTGACATTACTATCTTTTTTTCGAAGGTAATCGTTAACTTTGTTTAATATATCTATTTTTGAATTAAGTGTTTTTTCCTCTATAGGATTAATACTTTCATAGTATTTTTTATTCGATTTAGGAATAGAATAATTATATGTACCATTTGCTGATTTTAGAGTTGATTTTAAATTTTCTGAGGATTGTTTTAATGAATTCTTTGAAATTTCATTAGAATGAGAATAAGCAACAACTTCACCTGAAACAGCTCTAAAACCAAATCCTAAATCAGAATTGTAACTAGAATTTTTAATCTTATTATCGTCTAAACCAACATTCTCTGATTTAGAGTTTTCTAAATATAGTTCGCCATCATCACACTTTTTCAATGTATCTGAAATTATATTTTCAGCTTCTTTTCTGGAGAGATCAGATTTTTCGAAGAAATTACTCATAATCAATGAAACATAGGATGTTTGGAATAATTTTCAACTAGAGTATTTTACGCATGTACATAATTTTGTTTAATTAGTAAATATAATAACATTATGAAGGTCTATTTTAATAATTCATGTAAAATTTGTAAGGCTGAAATCGATCTATATAAAAAACAAAAGATAAAAGAAATTGATTGGATAGATATTACTAACAATAAATTAGCTGAAAAAGAAACCTTTAGAAGTGATAAAGAGCTCTTACGTAGACTTCATGTGGTTGAAAATGAGAAAGTAATTGAAGGAGCAGAGGCATTTCTAATATTGTGGAAAAAAATGCCTAAATATGAATTTCTATATAAGTTTTTTAAATTACCAATAATTTTTAACATATTTAATTTTGGATATGAAATAATTGCTTTTTTTTTATATTTAAAAAATAAAAAGCAATTAAAAGATTAGTTAAAAAAAAATAACAAAAATTGGCTCAATAATGACATTAAGGCTATAAACATAATTAGAACTATAGAATACATCAACAGAACAATTTTGTTCTTTTTTCTTCTAAGTCTTACAAAATTTTTATCATCTAGGTCAGAAATATCTCTCTCCCCTGAAACTGGATAATCATAACTAAATCTCCAAGTACTGTCTCCTAGTCTAGAATCTAAATTATTATAATATGTTATCCATGAAAGGATATATCTTAGGATCAAGTAAAGAATTATTAGAAATGCTGTTCCTAAAATCATTCAAGATAATACTTAATTAATGTAAAAATATTAATTGTTATTTTTGGCTCTTTTCTTTGCAATAAGTTGAGTTAAAGAGTCAACCATAGTGTCTGAAGCTTTAAATATATCTATACTCCTAAATTCATGAGAAATATTTTTTTCTGAATTTGTTTTATCCTCTATAACGATACCTTCGTCTGGTGAATTATTTTTTATATATATTAATAATAGCCAATCTTCATCTTCAGACTCATCCCACTTTATAAAGATTTCACCTGTCTCAAATCTTCTATCGATACATCGTAAAATAGACATGTTTCTTGTAATGTGTCTTTTGTTTATCTGAAACACTAAGCTGCTAGCACTTCGATAGAAGCTTTCTAATGCAAATTCAACTTTTTGTCTCGCTAAAGTATATTCTTTCTCTTTAGATAACAAAGTTTCTCTATCTTCATTACCTTGAAGTTTTACACCAAGAGCCTCCACTCTTTCTTTAATTTTCTGATCCCTAATTATTCGGTATTTTTCTTTAAGCTTATCTATTCTTTCCTGTAATCCTGAGTAGTCTTCTCTTTTCTCTCTTAATGAAATCTTTTCAAGTTTTTCTAATTCTTTAACTTCACGAATCCTAAATTTCTCTATTTGTTTATCTAATTTTAATTGCTTTAAAAATTGTTTCTGTTTTTCAGCTTGTTCAATTCTTAAAATAGCTTGTTCTTTTCTTAAAAATAATTTTATATCTTTTGTTCTCTGTTTT
>CABYXD010000014.1 GCA_902522895.1 uncultured Pelagibacteraceae bacterium | reverse complement strand
GGTACTAATCTACCAACGATAACATTTTCTTTTAAGCCGTTTAATGGATCTATTTTGCCTTTTATTGCAGCATCTGTAAGAACTCTAGTTGTTTCTTGGAATGAAGCTGCTGAAATAAATGACTCAGTTTGTAAAGAGGCTTTAGTAATGCCCATTAACACTCTTTCACCGATAGCTTGATTTTTACCTTCTGTTTTAAGTTTTTCATTATTATTTTCAAACTTAATTCTATCAACTATTTCTCCTGGTAAGTAAGAGGAGTCACCTGATTTTTTAATCTCAACTTTTTTTAACATTTGTCTTAAAATAGTTTCAATATGTTTATCATTAATAATTACTCCTTGTAATCTATAAACTTCTTGAACTTGATTTACAAAGTACTCGGTCAAATCTTTAATACCCATAATTCTTAAAATATCATGTGGTAATGGTTGGCCATCTAATAAATATTCACCTTTTTTAATTTTTTCACCTTGGTTAAAATTAATATGTTTGCCTTTAGGTATTAGATAGTTTGATGGTTCAGATCCATCTCCTGGAGTTATGGAAACTTTTTGTTTACCTCTTACTTCTTTACCAAAAATAACTTGACCATCATTCTCTGCAATTATAGCACTATCTTTAGCTTTTCTTGCTTCAAATAATTCTGCCACTCTTGGAAGACCTCCAGTAATATCTTTAGTTTTGGTAGTTTCTTTAGGAAGTCTTGCTATAACATCTCCAGCAGAAACTTTTTGCCCGTCTTTAATAGATAAAATAGAGTCAGGAACAAGATAATATCTTGCTTCATTATCATCAGCTTTCTTGATTACATTACCTTTTTCATCTCTAAGAGTAATTCTTGGTTTCAAATCACTACTTTTTGACTGTGATCTCCAATCAATAACTGACTTAGATGAAATACCAGTGGCATCATCTGTTGTTTCTTGAATAGAAACTCCATCTATTAAATCAACATAACTTGCAATACCACTTTTTTCTGCAATTACAGGAGTTGTATATGGATCCCATTCACAAATTTTAGTATTCGCATTAACTTTATCACCATTTTTAAAAAATAGTTTAGATCCATAAGCAACTTTATAGACAGCGACCTGAACTCCTTTATCATCCTCTATTGATAATTGAGTATTTCTACCCATAACAATTAAGTTTTTTTTCGAGTCTTCTAATATATTAGAATTAATGATTTTTATAATTCCCTCATTCTTTGTAACAATTTGAGAATCTTGTTTTACAGATGCAGTTCCTCCAACGTGAAATGTTCTCATTGTAAGCTGAGTGCCTGGTTCACCAATTGATTGTGCTGAAATCATTCCTATTGCTTCACCAACATGAACCATCTTACCCCTAGACAAATCTCTACCATAACATGTTGCACAAACACCTTCTTTTGAACTGCATGTCATTACTGAAAAAACATTTATAGATTTAATACCAGCTGCATCAATTTTTTCACAATAAGCCTCGTCAATCATTGTTGATTTTTTCATAATCACATCGCCTGTAATAGGATTTTTAACGTCTGATGCTACGACCCTTCCTAAAGCTCGTTCTGACAAACTAACTACTACATTTCCACCTTCTAAAATTTCAGACAATTCAATAAAGCCTGGTTTATCACATTTAACTTTTGTAATTGTTAAATCTTGAGCAACATCACAAAGTCTTCGTGTTAGATATCCTGAGCTTGCAGTTTTTAATGCTGTATCAGCTAAACCTTTTCTGGCTCCATGAGTTGAATTAAAATACTCTAATGCTGTTAATCCCTCTTTAAAATTTGATATAATTGGACTTTCAATAATTTCTCCTGATGGTTTGGCGATTAGGCCTCTCATTCCAGCTAATTGTTTCATTTGTGCTGCTGAACCTCTTGCTCCACTATCAGCCATCATAAATACTGAATTTATTTTTAAACCTTTGGCGGTTTTTTCAGTAGCAGAAATGCCTTTCATCATTTCCCCAGCTACACGATCTGTACATTTAGACCAAGCATCAACAACTTTATTATATTTTTCTCCTCTTGTTATTAATCCTTCTGAATATTGTGTTTCGTAATCAGCAATTAATTTTTTAGTATCGTCAATTAACTGAGTTTTGTTCTCTGGAATAACTAAATCATCTTTACCAAAAGAAATTCCTGCTTTAAAGGCATGTTTAAAACCTAAATCTTTTAATTTATCACAGAAAATAACTGTAGTTTTTTGACCACAGAATCTAAACACTATATCAATTATTTCTGAAACTACTTTTTTAGGCAATAATCTATCTACTAATGAAAATTTAATATCTTTATTTTTTGGAAGTAAATTTGCTAAAAGAAATCTGCCAGCTGTAGAAGTATATTTTTCAAATTTCTTATTTCCATTTTCATCAATAGTTTCAAATCTTGAGATTATTGTGCTGTGTACTTTTATCTGACCAGATGATAATGCAAATTCAATTTGATCTGAATCTACAAAATATCCTTCAGGTTTATCTGTTAATAAATCTTGAGATAAATAATAAATACCTAAAATCATATCTTGACTTGGAACAATAATAGGCTTTCCATTAGAAGGTGATAAAATATTATTAGTTGAAAGCATCAATATACGTGCTTCTAACTGTGCTTCTAAACTTAACGGAACGTGAACTGCCATTTGGTCACCATCAAAATCTGCATTAAAAGCTGCACAAGTTAATGGATGTAGTTCAATTGCATCACCCTCAATTAACTTAGGTTCAAAAGCTTGTACCCCTAATCTATGTAATGTTGGTGCTCTATTTAATAAAACAGGATGTTCTCTTACAATAAGTTCTAGCGCATCCCAAACTGCATTAGTCTCTTTTTCTACTAATTTTTTAGCTTGTTTAATTGTGGATGCTAACCCAAGTTTATTAAGTCTCGCATATAGAAATGGTTTAAATAATTCCAAAGCCATTTTTTTTGGAAGTCCACATTCATGAAGTTTTAAATCAGGTCCAACAACAATTACAGATCTACCTGAATAATCAACTCGTTTACCAAGTAGATTTTGTCTAAATCTTCCTTGTTTACCTTTAAGCATTTCTGCCAAAGATTTTAAAGGTCTCTTACCTGTGCCTGTAATAACTCTTCCACGTCTTCCATTATCAAATAGTGCATCTACAGATTCTTGAAGCATTCTTTTTTCATTTCTAACAATGATATCTGGAGCTTTAAGATCCATTAACCTTTTTAAACGATTATTTCGATTTATTACTCTTCTATAAAGATCATTCAAATCTGAAGTGGCAAATCTTCCTCCATCTAAAGGAACTAGAGGTCTTAACTCAGGAGGAATTACTGGCACTACAGTCATAATCATCCATTCAGGTTTTTGACCTGTTTCAATGAATGATTCAAAAAGTTTTAATCTTTTTATAGCTCTTTCTTCATTAACCTTTGATTTTGTTTCTTTAATAAAACTTATTAAATTTTTTCTTTCTAATTCTAAATCCAAATTTTTAAGCATTTCCAAAACAGCTTCAGCACCAATACCAGTTGTAAAAGCCTCATCACCAAATTCGTCTTGATATTTTGCTAATTCTTCTTCATTAAGAAGTTGATTTTTTTGTAAACCTGTTAAGCCAGGTTCTATAACTATAAAATTTTCAAAATATAAAACTCTTTCAATTTCTTTTAACTTCATATCAACAGCTAAAGCAATTCTGCTAGGCAATGATTTTAAGAACCAAATATGAGCTACTGGTGTTGCAAGATTAATGTGTCCCATTCTTTCTCTTCTCACATTAGATTTTGTTACCTCGACACCACACTTTTCACAAATTATGCCTCTAAATTTCATTCTTTTGTATTTTCCACACAAACACTCATAATCTTTTATAGGTCCAAAAATACGTGCACAAAATAAACCATCCTTTTCTGGTCTAAAAGTTCTATAATTAATTGTTTCAGGTTTTTTTATTTCACCATAAGTCCAAGATTTGATTTTTTCAGGACTAGCTAATGAAATTTTAATACTATTAAAATTTTGAGACTCTGATATTTCAGAATTTTTAAAAAGATCAGTTAATTCTTTTTTCATAATTAATTAAGCTCCACATTTAATGCTAATGATTTAATTTCTTTAACTAAGACATTGAATGACTCAGGGATACCAGATTCAAAATTTTCCTCACCTTTAACAATAGTTTCATAAACTTTAACCCGTCCAGCGACATCATCTGATTTAACTGTTAATATTTCTTGTAATGTGTAAGAGGCTCCATAAGCTTCAAGAGCCCATACTTCCATTTCACCGAATCTTTGCCCTCCTAATTGAGCCTTTCCACCAAGTGGTTGTTGAGTTACTAAACTGTAAGGCCCTGTTGATCTTGCATGAATTTTATCTTCTACCAAATGATGAAGTTTTAGCATGTAAATTATACCTACGGTTACTGGTCTATCAAACATTTCTCCAGTTCTACCATCCCATAAAAATGTTTGTCCTGAATTGGGTAATTTCGCTAACTCTAACATATTTGTAACATCTTTTTCTTTAGCTCCATCAAAAACTGGAGTTGAAATTGCAATTCCATTTTGTAAATTTTCACACAGATCTCTGAATTCAGTTTTGCTTAATTTATCAACTTTTTCACTGAAAATATCTTCTCCATAAACAGATTTTAAGAATTTTGAAATTTTTTCAGTTTTTTCAATTTTTTTGTTATTTTCATTAACTAATTTTTTAACTTCTTCTCCAAATTCTTTACACGCCCATCCTAAATGAGTTTCCAAAATTTGACCCACATTCATTCGACTAGGTACACCTAGTGGGTTTAAAACTATATCTACTGGTCTTCCATCTTCTCTATATGGCATATCCTCTACAGGTACAATTTTACTTACAACACCCTTGTTACCGTGTCTTCCTGACATTTTATCTCCAGGTCTTAACCTTCTTTTAATTGCCACAAATACTTTAACCATCTTCATTACACTCGGTAATAGATCATCACCACTTCTAATTTTTAGAACTTTATCTTCAAATCTCTCTGTAATATCTTGTTTAGCTTTATTATATTGATCTTTTAATTGAGCCAATGTTGTTTCATCTTTAGCATTACCTACTGTAATCTTAAAAACATCATTAATTGTTAATTTATTAATATTTTCAAAATCAAGTTTTGTTCCACTATCAAGTTCTTTAATCTTTTTATTTAAAGAGGTTCCTGATAAGATTTGTGCTACTCTTTGTTTAATGCTTCGCTCTAAAATTTCTTCTTCGACAATTTTATCTTGTTGAACTTGGTCGATCTCAGCACGTTCTATTGTTATTGATCTTTCATCTTTTTCAATACCATGTCTATTAAAAACTTTTACATCTACAACTGTACCACTACTACCTCTAGACATTCTTAAAGAGGTATCAGTCACATCTATAGCTTTTTCTCCAAAAATAGACCTCAATAGTTTTTCTTCTGGTCCTGATGCTGAGTCACCTTTTGGTGTAACTTTGCCAACTAAGATATCCCCAGCATTAACTTCTGCACCAATATAAACAATACCTGACTCATCTAAATTTTTTAAAGCCTCTTCATTTACATTGGGAATATCTCTAGTTATTTCTTCTTCACCTAATTTTGTATCCCTAGCCATTATTTCATACTCAACAATATGAACAGAGGTAAAAACATCATCTGTCACACATCTCTCAGAAATTAAAATAGAATCCTCAAAATTATAACCTTGCCAGGGCATAAATGCTACAGTCACATTTTTACCTAACGCTAATTCACCTAATCTTGTTGAAGGTCCATCAGCAATAATATCTCCTGTTTTAACTTTATCACCAACTCTTACTAAAGGTCTTTGGTTAATACATGTATTTTGATTTGATCTTTTAAATTTTTGTAAGTTATAAATATCTACACTTGATTTTGTAAAATCAGTCTCTTCAGTGACTTTAACAACTATTCTTTTACCATCAATTTTATCTACTAAACCATCTCTTCTTGCAACTATTGTTACTCCTGAGTCTAATGCAACATCACTTTCTATACCTGTTCCAACCAATGGTGACTCTGGTTTTAAAAGTGGCACAGCTTGTCTCATCATATTTGACCCCATTAAAGCTCTATTTGCATCATCGTTTTCCAAGAATGGAATTAATGAAGCTGCAACTGAAACAAGTTGTTTTGGTGAAACGTCTATATAATCTATAGTATCAGGTTTTGATAATAAGAAGTTTAAATCTTGCCTACAAGAAACCAATTCCTCTGTAATTTTACCATTTTTATCAATTTTAGTGTTTGCTTGAGCTATAGTAAATTTTGTTTCCTCCATTGCTGATAAATATTCTACCTTTTCTTGAACTACGCCGTTTTTAACTCTTTTGTAGGGACTCTCGATAAATCCATATTTATTTATTTTTGCATAAGTTGATAAACTATTTATTAAACCAATATTTGGTCCCTCAGGTGTTTCGATTGGACAAATTCTTCCATAATGAGTTGGGTGAACATCCCTTACTTCAAAACCAGCTCTTTCTCTTGTTAATCCACCAGGGCCCAATGCGGAAACTCTTCTTTTATGAGTAATTTCAGATAATGGATTTGTTTGATCCATAAACTGGGATAATTGTGAACTAGCAAAAAAATCTTTTAAAGAAACAGTTAAAGGTTTTGCGTTAATTAAATCCTGAGGCATTGCAGATTCAACGTCAAGAGTAGTCATTTTTTCTTTGATTGCTCTTTCCATTCTGTAAACACCTATTCGAGCCTGATTTTCAACCAATTCACCAACAGACCTCACTCTTCTATTGCCCAAATGATCAATGTCATCAACTTCATCCTTGCCATCTCTTAAATCTAACATTTTGTGTATAATTGATATAATGTCATCATTTCTTAAAATTGTTATTTTATCTGAACATTCTTGATTTAATCTCGAATTCATTTTTACTCTTCCCACATCAGAAAGATCATATCTATCAGAACTAAAAAATAGATTGTTAAATATTTGAGTTGCTATTTCTGTTGTTGGTGGCTCACCTGGTCTAAGCATTTTATAGATTTCCGTAATTGCCTCATCTTTCGTATTATTTTTATCATTTAAAATTGTAGTTAATAAATAAGGTCCTTTATTTATTGAGTTAGTGACTGATATTTCTAATGCATGAATATTTGCATCTAAAATTTGTTGAATAACAGTATCATTTAATTCTGTACCAATTTTAAATACACCGTCCGTTTCATCACTTACTTTAACATCTTTATGTAAAAACTTACCGAAAAGAGATTCTCTAGAAACTAAAATATCTTTTAATCCATCGTTATGTAATTTTTTTGCATTAAGAAAATTAATCTTTTCTCCTAATTTAATAACTACTTTTCCATTTTTTGCATCTATAACTTCTTCAGAAAAATTTTTTGCCTTATAATTTTCTGGATTAAACTTTGTTTTCCATTTTTTAGAATTTGGATCAAATGTATATTGTTCTTTATCATAAAATTCTTCTACAATTTCATACTTTGTTAGACCTAAAGCTAGTAGTAAGGTTGATGCAAATATTTTTTTCTTTCGATCAATTTTAAAATACAAAAAATCTTTTACGTCATATTCAAAATCTAACCAAGAACCTCTATTTGGAATAACTCTACAATTAAATAATAATTTACCGCTGGCATGTGTTTTACCTTTATCATGATCAAAAAATACACCTGGACTTCTATGCATTTGGTTTACGACTACTCTTTGAACTCCATTTGTTATGAATGTACCGCTGTTAGTCATCATTGGAACTTCACCCATATAAACTTCTTGTTCTTTAGCTGATAAAATATCTTTTGTATTGTTTTCCTGATCAATTTCATAAACAACTAGTCTTAAAGTACATTTTAATGCTGAAGAATAAGTTAAACCTCTTGCAATACACTCCTCTACATCAAACTTTGGTTTTTCAAGTCTATAAGAAACATATTCTAGCGTTGCTTTGTCATTTAAATCTTCTATTGGAAAAATACTTTTAAAAACTCTATCAAAACCCTTTGTAAGTTCAGTTTCAGAGTTAAAATCTGTTAATTGATTATAAGAGTTTTTCTGGACTTCAATAAGATTTGGTATAGATAAACCTTCTTTGAGCTTACCAAAGCTTTTTCTAATATTCTTTTTCTCAGTAAAAGATATTTGCATCTTTATTTAATAACTGATTAACACGTTAATCAGCTTTGAAATCTTTCTTAATTAATCTATTTAAGTTCTACTTTTGCGCCAGCTGCTTCTAGCTTAGCTTTAATTTCTTCAGCTTCTTTTTTAGGTACACCGGATTTAACCTCTTTAGGTGCCCCCTCAACTAAATCTTTTGCCTCTTTTAATCCTAGTGAGGTTGCTGCTCTGACCTCTTTAATTACATTAATTTTTTTATCACCGGCAGATACTAACATAATTGAAAACTCATCTTTATCTGCTGCTGCTTCTCCACCAGCTGCTGCTGCGGGAGCTGCTGCGGCCATTGGAGTTACACCCCATTTTTCTTCTAGTTGTTTTGAAAGATCTGCTGCTTCTGCAACAGTCAATTTTGATAAATCATCGATAATTTTATTTAGGTCTGGCATATTTTACTCTTTAGGTTGTGTTTCAGAATTTTCTGGGGGTAAACTACTCATTTTTTCCGATCGTGCAAGTAAAATACTTACCAACTTCGAAGCTGACGCATTTAAAATACCCACAATATTAGCTCTAGCTTCATCCAATGTTGGTAAATTAGCAACTTTTTCTACTCCTGCTAGATCTAAAACTTCATTATCCATTATTCCACCAATAAGTTTTAGATTTTCATTATCTTTAGCAAATTTAGACAAAATCCTTGCTGACATTATTGCATCTTCTCCAAAAGCAACTGCAGTGGGTCCAGTGAATAGATTTGATAAATCCTTACACTTAGTTTTTTCTAAAGCTAATTTTGTTATTCTATTTTTTGTAATTTTAAAAATAATACCTTTTTCTCTCATCTTAGCTCTTAATTCATCTAGTTGAGGCATAGTTAATCCTTGGTAATGTGTAACCATTACAGCTTTACTATTTTCAAACTGAGTAGTCATTTCAGAAATATAATTTCTTTTCTGTTCTTTGTTCATCATAATTATATTGCCTTACCTAATTTGACTTTATAAGAAACACCCATAGTTGATGTGGCAAAAGTATTTTTAATCAAATCTCCTTTTAAGGTATTGTTTGATTTTTCTTTTTCTAAAGTATCTAAAATTGCATGATAATTTTTTAACAATTGATCGTCATTAAAAGATTTTTTACCAATACTCACGCCTATATTTCCATCTTTATCATTTCTAATTTCAACTTGACCAGACTTTGCATTTGTTACAGCTTCTTTAATATTTTCTGATACAGATCCAAGTTTTGGATTTGGCATTAATCCTTTTGGTCCTAAAACTTTTCCAAGCTTAGAAAGTTTAATCATCATACCAGGAGTACAAATCAACTTTTCAAAGTTTAGTTCTCCTGCTTTAATTTTTTCAATAAATTCATCACTTCCTACTATGTCTGCTCCAGCATCTTTTGCTTCTTTTGCCTTATTATCTTCACATACAACAGCAACCTTTACTTTTTTTCCAGTTCCACCTGGTAAATTAACTACTGTTCTAATATTAACTTCACCTTTTTTTTGTTTATTATTAATCTGAAAACTTAAGTCTAAAGACTCATCAAATTTAGTTGTACAATTTTTTTTTAATTTAGCTAATAGCTTATCAATAGATTCTGCATTTAAGTCTCTTGTTTTTTCAGGTAGTTTTTTAAATCTTTTAGATGTCATTATTCTTTTACCTCTATCCCCATTGATCTTGCAGATCCAGAAATTATCTTAACTGCTTGATCTAAATCTAAAGCATTTAAGTCATTCATCTTTTGCTTTGCAATTTCTTCTGCTTGTTTTTTTGATATTGAAGCTACAATATTTCTTCCAGGTTCTTTAGATCCACTTTTTAATTTTGCTGCTTCTCTTATAAAAAATGATGCTGGTGGTGATTTAATTTTAAAGTCAAATTTTTTATCCTTATAAACTGTAATTTCAACAGGAACAGGTTTTCCCGCTAAAGATTTTGTTTTGTCATTAAAAGCTTTACAAAATTCCATTATGTTAACACCTCGTTGACCTAGTGCAGGTCCAACTGGTGGAGCTGGATTTGCTTGAGCACCTTTGATCTGTAATTTTATAAATCCACTAATTTCTTTTTTTGCAGCCATTAACTTGTTTTCTCTACTTGATTATATTCTAACTCTACTGGTGTTGGACGACCAAATATTGAAACTGAAACCTTAAGTCTAGATTTTTCTTCATCTATTTCCTCTACCATACCGGTAAACGAAGCAAAAGGACCATCCACTACTTGAACTTTTTCACCAACGGTATATTCTATACCAGATTTTGGCTGAGCTACACCATCTTTTATTTGTCCTAAAATCTTTTCTATCTCTTTATCTGATACAGGAACAGGTATCCCTTTAGTGCCTAAAAAGCCACTAACTCTTTTTATATTCTTTATCATATGATAAATATTATTATCCATTTCGCTTTTAATTAGTACATAGCCAGGGAAGTATTTTTTCTTTCTTTGAGTTCTTTTCCCTCTTTTAACTTCAGTTACGTCATGTGTAGGAACAACTATTTCTTCAAATTTTTCTGATATTTTTGCCTTTTCGGCTTCTTCTTTAATTAAACCAGCAACTTTAT
Source organism: uncultured Pelagibacteraceae bacterium (assembly GCA_902522895.1). Taxonomy (GTDB): domain Bacteria; phylum Pseudomonadota; class Alphaproteobacteria; order Pelagibacterales; family Pelagibacteraceae; genus Pelagibacter. The sequence goes on along the minus strand of CABYXD010000014.1, from coordinate 1,995 downwards.
TCTCAAAACTAGAGTGTGATTGAACAATATACCAATTTTTCATTATTAAATACTCACTTGTAAAAGTAATTCTAAAAAAAACTTTAAAACTTGATCAAGAAGAAGAAAAAACAGAGACATCACAACTGCCATAGCGAAAACCATTAACGAACCTTGTAAGGTTTCTTTTCCAGTAGGCCATGTTACTTTGAACGCCTCTTGCTTTACTTCTTGAATAAATTTAATTGGGTTTCTCATAATTTATTAGCTCAAATTGGCAGGAGCGGAGGGACTCGAACCCTCAGCCTCCGGTTTTGGAGACCGGCGCTCTACCAATTGAGCTACACTCCTAATTTATAGAGTTACTCTATAATTTTAGTTACTACTCCTGCTCCAACAGTTCTTCCACCTTCTCTAATTGCAAAGTTTAATTTTTCAGACATTGCAATTGGTGTAATTAGTTTAACAGTAAATTTAGCGTCATCACCCGGCATAACCATTTCAGTTCCTGCTGGTAGTTCTACTTCACCTGTTACATCTGTTGTTCTAAAATAAAACTGTGGTCTGTATTTAGTAAAGAATGGAGTATGTCTTCCTCCTTCATCTTTTTTTAATACATACGCTTGAGCTTCAAATTTAGTATGTGGAGTAATAGAACCAGGCTTACAAAGAACTTGACCTCTTTCAATGTCAGTCCTCTCAATTCCTCTTAATAAAATCCCAACGTTATCTCCAGCCTCACCTGAGTCTAAAAGTTTTCTAAACATTTCTACACCTGTACAAACTGATTTCTTAGTTGCTTTAATTCCAACAATTTCAACTTCTTCACCAGTTTTTATTTTACCTGACTCAATTCTACCAGTTGCAACTGTTCCCCTACCAGAAATTGAGAATACATCCTCAACAGGCATCAAGAAAGATTTGTCAATTTCTCTAGTTGGTTGCGGGATATGTTCATCAACTGCCTTCATTAGTTCTAAAATTGTATTTTTTCCAATTTCATCATCTCTTCCTTCGACTGCTGCTAAAGCAGATCCTTTAACGATCGGTGTTTTATCACCAGGATACTTGTACGATGTTAAAAGTTCTCTAATTTCTTCCTCAACAAGATCAATCATTTCTTTATCATCAACTTGATCAACTTTATTTAAGTAAACAACAATTGCTGGTATTCCAACTTGTCTTCCCAAAAGAATATGTTCTCTAGTTTGAGGCATAGGACCATCAGCTGCATTAACTACTAAGATAGCTCCATCCATTTGAGCTGCACCAGTAATCATGTTTTTTACATAGTCAGCGTGACCAGGACAATCTACGTGAGCGTAATGTCTTTTTTCTGTTTCGTACTCAACGTGAGCAGTAGAAATTGTTATTCCTCTCTCTTTCTCTTCAGGAGCTTTATCTATTTGATCATAAGCAACTGCTTTGGCTCCACCTGCTGCTGCTAATGTTATTGTGATAGCTGCAGTTAATGTTGTTTTACCATGATCGACATGACCAATTGTACCAATGTTACAATGTGGTTTATTTCTTACAAATTTTTCTTTCGACATTACTTTTTACCTCAGTTTCCTTTTATTAATAATTTTTATTTCTTGGAGCGGGTAAAGGGAATCGAACCCTTACATCCAGCTTGGAAGGCTAGCGTTCTACCATTGAACTACACCCGCACAACCCCAAGAGTAACACTCCAGTGTTATAAGAAATATATTGAATGGTGGAGGGGGAAAGATTCGAACTTTCGAAGACCGAAGTCAACGGGTTTACAGCCCGCCCCATTTGACCGCTCTGGAACCCCTCCGTTATGGGGAAGTGTCCCCTTGTTCAATAAGCTTCAAACAACACGCGTTTTATATATTTTATTTGTGTAATTGCAATATGAGAATTGTTAAGAAATATAGTAAAAAACGTGTAAAACTTGCATAAATTTATGAATAAATCATCATTTTTTATTGTTGGCCAACATGCTGTAATAGAAGCTCTTAAAAATTCTAATAGAAAGGTTTTGAGACTTTT
>CABYXD010000013.1 GCA_902522895.1 uncultured Pelagibacteraceae bacterium | reverse complement strand
TAAATTTTATCTTGCCACAGGTAAAGATAATGAAGAACAAATTATATTAAAAGAAATACTAAATTCAAAATTTAAAAATCTTTGTATGCCTTTAGATGACTTTTCAATTAAAGATATTTTACCAATTATAAAAAATTGTGATCTATCGATTTGTAATGACTCTAGTTTTAGTCATTTATCTGCAGCACTAAATATTAAAACGATAACTTTGATGGCTGATACTCCTTTAATTTATGGTAACTATAGTTCAAAGATGTTTCCAGTTATTCCTGATGGTGAAAAAACTGTTACACACAATACATTAGGGAAAGAAAGAATTAGTTCTCAAAAAATATTTGATAAAATTATTGAAATTATAAATTAAGAAATATCTTTTAAAACAATATCTTTAGCCTCATTCACTATTGTAGATAATCGAGATGTTTCAGGAGATATATCCGGATGAATCTTTTTCTGAATTTTAATGCAAGCCTTATTTACATCATCTTTAGTAATTTTTTTTTTAATATCTAAATTTAAAATTTTGTAAGCCTCTGGAACTGATATTAAAGACTGATTATTTAAGCTTGATGGATTAAAAGAAAACCTACCAGATCTCCTCAAAGTTTGAATTAATCTAAAAAGAGATACTAGTTGAAAAATAGATAAGCCTTTTAATTTTAATAAAGCAAGACTTGCCAAAGTAAGGGGTAGTGATAATAAAAATCTACCTCCTATAGCAAACAAAACTGCCAATATAATTAAGCCAATGATAATTAAAACTCTAAGACTTTTTGATATCTTTTTTGAGGAAATATTACTAATAAATCTCAACAAAAAATAAAAAATAGTCAATATAACTACTATATAAATTATTATATTCATATATTTCTTCTTATTTATGAAAGTACCACAACTTAGAAAAAAACCAGAAACTAAATCTTGTCACAACGTCTCTTGGGAGGACAATTATAGCTGGATACATCAAAAAAATATTCTAGAAGTTTTAAAAGATAAAAACAAATTAGATCCAGAAGTAAGGGAATATTTAATTCAAGAAAATAATCATACTGAACATCACTTAAAAGATACTAAAAATTTACAAAAGAAATTATTTGATGAAATCAAAGGAAGAATCAAACTTGATGATGAGTCTCTTCCATATAAAGATCATACATATGAATATTGGACTAAAACAACAGTTGAGGGAAACTATTCAATTAAATTAAGAAAAAGAAATAATACTAATAAAATTGAAGAGATTTGGAATGGTGATAAAGAAAAAGAAAAATTAGGTGTTGAATATTTTGGTGTTGGAGATTTAGAAGTCAGTCATAATGATAAACTATTCGCTTATTCTTTAGATGTTAAAGGTTCTGAATATTATACAATTTTTATCAGAAATATTAATAATAATAAAATAATTACAAAAGAAATTACTGACACATCTGGAAGTATTATGTTTAGTTTAGATGACAGATATATTTTTTATTCTAAATTAGACCAAAACCATAGAGCAAGAAAAATTTATAGACATAAAATTGGAAATTTAAATGAAAAAGATGAATTAATTTTTGAAGAAGAAACTGAAGCTTTTACTGTAAGTATCAGTTTAAGTTCAGATGAAAAATATTATTTAATCTCAACCTCAGATCATAATACTTCTGAGCAATACTACTTTGGTATAAATGAAAAAAAACCATTACCTAAATTGATAAAAAAAAGAGAAAGAGGAGTTTTGTATTCTGTCAATTCTTGGAATAATAAGTTTTATAATCATACAAATGAAAATGCTGAGGATTTTAAAGTTGATATTTCGGAAAGCCTTGAAACCCAAAATTGGGAAACATTTATTCCTGCTAAAGATGAGGTTTTAATTGGTGGTTGTATCTTTTTAAATAATTGGATAATTCGATCTGAAGTTTCAAATGCATTAGACAAATTATTTGTAAAAAATATTTCTACAGGAATTGAAGAAGAATTAATTATTACTGAGGAAAAAGTTTGTGAATTAAATATTTCTCTCAGACAAAAGAATAGGAATACTGACGAAATTTATGTTGGATATTCTTCCCCAAAAACACCCTCAAGGGTTTATTTATATAATCTATCAACTAAATCTAAACAATTAATGAAAGAACAAGAAATACCCTCAGGGCATAATCCAGATAATTATATTGTAGAAAGAATTGAATTCAAATCACATGATGAAAGATTAGTTCCTTTAACTATTACAAGACATAAAAAAACTAAAATTGATGGGTCTGCAAATTTATTATTATATGGTTATGGCTCTTATGGAAGTTCAATGAGTCCTGGTTTTTCTTCAACAAGACTTAGCTTAATAGACAGAAATATAATTTGGGCAACTGCACACGTTAGAGGTGGTATGGAAAAGGGTATGAAGTGGTGGAAAGAAGGAAAACTCACTAATAAAAAAAATACTTTTGAAGACTACATTTATGCTGCAAAATATTTAATTGAAAATAATTATTCATCAAAAGGAAAAATAATTGGTATGGGAGGTTCTGCAGGCGGTTTACTTATGGGGGCAGTAGTCAATCAAATGCCAGAACTTTTTTTAGGTATTATAATGGCAGTTCCATTCGTAGACTCATTAACTACTAATCTTGATCATTCCTTGCCTTTAACTATTGGAGAATTTGATGAATTTGGAAATGCAAAAGATAATAAAGTACACTTTGATTATATATTTTCTTACGCACCTTATAATAATATAAAAAAAATGGATTACCCTCATATGTTGATTACTACTAGCTTAAGTGACAATAGAGTATTATTTGATGAACCTGCAAAATTTACAGCTAAACTTAGAGATTTTAAAACAGATAATAATTTGCTCCTTTTAAAAACTGAAATGAATGCTGGTCATGGAGGTAAATCTGGTCGTGACGGAGCCATTGAAGAAATAGCTTTAGACTATGCGTTTACATTGAAAATATCTAAAAAAATTTAAAATTTTTTTTAGTCTTGAATAATTTAATTTAACACCCATATAATTTATGTAAGTCGCCTAATGGGGCTTACAAATATAAACTTGCTTAACAAAGGAGGATATTATGACAAGTAAGGATTTATCTATATTTAACTCACTTAGACCATTTTCAATTGGATTTGATGATATGTTTGACCAATTTGAAAATATGTTGGGTAATGGTGCTTTGACCATGCAGTCAAACTACCCACCTTACAATATTAGAAAAGCTGGCAAAGATAATTACGCAATCGAAGTTGCTTTAGCTGGATTTTCAAAAGATGATGTTGAGGTTGAGTTTGAAGATAATTTATTAACTGTTAGAACAAAACAGATTAATAAATCTGATAATAACGATTCTGATGGAGAAATAATTCATAAAGGAATTTCTCAAAGACAATTTGCTAGATCATTTACAATTGCAGATGATGTTAAAGTTGGTGAAGCTCAACTTAAAGATGGTCTTTTAACAATTTCTTGTGAAAGAATTATCCCAGAACATAAAAAGAAAAAACTTATTAAAATAAGATAAATAATTAGCCTTACTTGCGGAGATTATCTCTCCGCAAGTAATCTAAAAACATCCATTCGAAACAAATCCTATAACAATTAAATTTGAATTAAGTTCAAATTTTCTTTCACAAGGAATTCCATATTTTTTTGTCTTATAAATAAGTTCATGGTTACCCTTTTCATTTTTATAATCCTCGTCGGGGTTACCAAGGTCCATTTTTAATTTATTAGATGATTTTCCAATATATTTACTCAATTTTTTATTTTCTTTTTCAATAATTGCATCAGTTTTTTTTTTAACGGTCTCACAACCTTGAAGTAAAAATAATAAAATTAATAATGATAATAAAAAATTTATTTTTTTCATTACTGAGGATAGCAGTACAATTATGGCGTAAATATAAACTTCTTGGTTGAATTATGTGAATAACCTCTAATTTTAGAGAGTATAACTGCAAAGAATCTAATAATTATCTAATAACTAGGAGGAATAATGCTTGATAAGTATTTTGATTATAAAAAACACAAAACAGATTTTAAAACAGAAGTTATAGCTGGTGTAACTACCTTTTTGACAATGGCATACATCATGTTTTTAAATCCTTTTATTTTATCTGGTGAATTTGCTGGACCAGAGAAAGGCTTTTTTGATTTTGGAGCCGTATATACAGCAACAATTTTAGCTACAGCATTGGCATGCTTTATAATGGCTTTTTATGGTAAAACCTGGCCAATCGGACTTGCTCCAGGTATGGGAATTAATGCGTTTGTTGCTTTCGGAGTTTGTGCTGGAATGGGTTACACTCCACAAGAAGCATTGGGAGCAGTATTGGTTGCTGGTGTATTGTTCTTAATAATATCTCTTACGCCAATTAGAGCTTGGTTAATAAATTCAATTCCAAAAAGCTTAAAATTAGGAATTGGGGCTGGTATTGGATTATTTTTAGCAATTATTGGATTACAAATAATGGAGGTTGTTGTTGATAATCCAGTAACACTAGTTCAGCTAGGTGATCTTAGTAATCCACTTGTTTTACTTGGATGTGCAACTTTCATTGCAATTATTGTGATGGAAAAAATGAATATAAAAGGAAATATTATTATTGGTATTCTAGTATTTAGTATAATTGCTTGGGCTACTGGTCTTGCAAAATTTAATGGTCTTGCAAGTTCACCTCCACCGATGACTTATTTATTTGAATTCGATTTATCTGCTGCAATGACTGCAGGAATGTCGACTGTAATATTTACTTTGTTGTTCATTGATTTTTTTGACACTGCAGGAACTTTAACTTCAGTTGCTAATGTAGCTGGTAAAGTTGGTAAAGATGGAAAAGTTCAAGACATCAATAAAGCAATGTTATCTGATAGTGTTGGTACCGTTGCTGGTGCAATGATGGGTACAACAACTGTAACAAGCTATGTGGAGTCAGGTGCAGGAGTTAAAGCTGGTGGAAAAACTGGAATGACATCACTAGTAATTGGTTTACTATTTTTAGCATGTATATTTTTTGCTCCTTTGGCAACTAGCTTACCAAAACAAATAGATGGCGCTGCCTTACTATTTGTTTCAGTTCTATTTATTAGAAATATTACTGATATAGAATGGAATGATATTTCAGAGTCTGCTCCAGCTATACTTGCGATGATTACAATGCCCCTTACTTACAGTATAAGTAATGGTATAGCTTTAGCATTTGTTTCATATGCTTTAATAAAAATATTTACTGGTAAATTTTCAACTACTTCACCAGCAATATGGGTTATTGCAATACTTAGTACAATAAGTTTTGTGGTTGCTTAGAAATATTTTAATAGGGCTAGTTAAGTCTAGCCCTATTGATTTTTCTCAATAATTTTTTCTATACTTAATTCTTCGTAATGTTCTGTAGGCTGAACAATCCAAGGATCAGATTTTAATTTAACTGGACAAAAATCAGGTTCAAAAGTAGAAGACTTTTTTTTCCATAAACAAGCTGTTTTAATCTCATTAATATAATTTTTAGTTGGTCCATAATTTTTAAGCCATTCGATACTTTTGTTTAGAGTAAGACCCGTGTCTGATAAATCATCAATTAACAAAACACGTTTAAAATCTTTATTTTTGGCTAATGAACTTATTTCTCTAGCAAACATAAGTTCTCCTTGTTTATCCTCGATACTTTTTCCTGAATAACTTTGAATTACTATATAAGCTATTGGTAATTTTAATACTCTTGATAAAATATCCAAAATTGGAGCAGCACCTCTCATAATACCTACTAAAACTGTCGGTTTATATTGTTTATGAATTTGAATCGCTAATTTTTCTACAATTTGAGTATATTCTTCGAAAGTTATTATTAATTTATCAGCCATGAATGTATTTATCATATTAAAAAAATTAAAAAAGATTAAAAAATAACTATGAAAATTTTTGATAGTAGAATGAGAGGAAAATTATGAAAGGTTATTGGGTATGTATATATGAAAAAATTGATAATGCAGAAAAACTAAAACAATATGCGGTTAAAGCTAGGCCTGCAGTAGAAAAGTTTTCTGGAAAGTTTCTAGTAAGAGGGGGAAAAAATAGAACTAATGAAGGAATAGAGTCTCCAAGAATAGTTGTAGTTGAATTTGCTGATTATAATTCTGCTGTTGCATGCTATGACTCTGCAGAGTACCAGGAAGCACATGATATTCTTAATGGCTATACTATAAGACACCATCAGATAGTGGAAGGTAGTTAATACTGTATAGGTTCAGGATCAATACTTCTCCATAAATACCATGTAGCTACAGAACAATATGGAGAAAAATTTTTTTTAAGTGAATTTACAAATTTTTTTGGTGGTAAATATTTTTTTTTATAATTTTTTGAAATTGCTCTTAAAAGACCAATATCTTGCACTGGCCAAATATTTTTTCTATTGTAAGTAAATAGTAAAATCATTTCAGCAGACCATCTTCCTATTTGCCTTAATTCTGAAAGATACAAAATAGCTTCCTCATCTGACATTTTGGGAATTAATTTAGGATTAAAAGTTTTATTTAAAGTTTGTTTAGCTAAACTTTTAATTCCTTTTACTTTTTGTTTACTCAGCCCACAAGATTTTAATTGAGTAAATTTAAGTTTATTTACATTTTTAGCATTAATTTTATTTTTACATTTTTTTTTAAATTTAAAAAAAACCGAATTGGCAGCAGCAATGCTAATTTGTTGACCAATTATACTTTTACATAATGAGTAAAAAATATCTTTTCTTGTAGTAAGGATAGTCTCAGATGGTGCTGAATATTTGTTAATTAATAACTTCATGACCTTATCCCTATTAGATAAATACTTTTTTGCAGTATTCCAATATTTAGGTATTTTACTCATGTCTTGTTGTAGATAGAATTTTTTCTTTATGATGTATTTCTCTTTTTAGGATAATTAAAGATGAAAATACGACAAGTAATGCTCCTAATATAGTTTTAATAGTTGGTATCTCATCCCAAATAAAATAACCAAAAATTATTCCAAATACTAAAGCTAGGTATTTTAAAGGAGAAACAAGTGAAACTTCTGATAATTTAAACGACTGACCAAGCCATAAATTAGCAAAACCTCCTAAAAAACCTATCATACATAATAATAATAAATCTCTTCCGTCCGGCATCACCCATCCAAAAGGAATAGTAAATAAACTAGCCAAAGTAATAGCTGCGGAAAAATTTAAAGATATAAGCCATACAGGTTCTGTTGTTGATAGTTGTCTAATCGCAATAGCAACATAAGATAATCCCAAACAAAAAATAATAGGATAAATATAGTATATGTTTAATGAGTCAAAGCCTGGCTCCGTTATTACAACTATTCCAATAAAGCCTATGAATACAGCTAACCATCTATAGATACCAACTTTTTCACTTAAAAAGAAAATTGAAAAAATTGTTGTAAATATTGGTGCAGCAAATGAAATACTTACTACTGTAGCTAATGGAAGATTTCTCAAAGCAATAAATATGGCTATTAAAGCTATCAGTCCAAATAAACACCTTAAAAAATGTAAACCAGCTCTTTTAGTTTGATAAAAATTTTTAATTCTTTCTCTTGGCATTATAAAAAAATATAAAATTAAACCAAAAAACCCTCTAAAAAATAATACTTGTCCTAAAGGGTAATGTTCGGACCATTTAACTATTAAATCCATTACAGAAAATGCACAAACGGACAAAAACATGTACAAAAATCCCAATTGATTTTTACTTAGCATATGAATAATTTGTAATTTAATTTAAGTTATAATCAATGGAAATAGCAGTTTTAGCACTTGGATGTTTTTGGGGACCAGAAATTAAATTTAGTAAAATTAATGGTATTATCAAAACAGAAGTTGGATATTGTGGGGGTAATAATCCAACCACAACTTATAAAGAAGTATGTACAGGAAACACAAATCATGCTGAAGTTGTAAAACTTGATTTTGATGAAAAAACTATAACTTACGAAAAAATCTTAAATATTTTTTTTCAAATTCATGATCCTACTACTTTAAATTCTCAAGGGCCAGATTTTGGCACACAGTATAGGAGTGAAATATTTTATCTGAATGAAAACCAAAAAAAAATAGCTGAAAAAGTGCTAAAAAATGTAAATGAAAGATCATTAGGTAAGGTTGTAACCAAAATCTCATTATTAAAAAATTATTGTCCTGCCGAAGAATATCATCAAAAATATTTAGAAAAAAGATAAAATGTCATTAGTAGAAACAGATTGGTTAAAGAAAAATATAAGTAATGTAAAAATTATAGATTGTTCATGGCATATGCCTCAGACTAAAAGAAATGGTTTTGAAGAATATAAAAGTCAACATATTCCAAATTCTATTTTTTTTGATTTAGATAATAATTCTGAAAAAGAAACTAACCTTCCTCATATGTTAGTTAAAACGGATAATTGGGAAAAAATTTTATCAAATATGGGAATTAATAATAATGATGAAATAATTGTTTACGATAATTCTGATGTAATCAGCTCGTGTCGTTGCTGGTTCAATTTGATTTATTTTGGACACGATCCTAATTTAGTTCACGTTTTAAATGGTGGAATAAAAAAGTGGATTAAAGAAAACAACAAAGTAACAAATAATATTACAAAAATTCAGCCATCTAACTATAAAAGCTTTGAAAAAAAAGAACTTGTTAAAAATAAAAAATCAATTGATCAAAATATTAATGAACAAAAATTCAAAGTGATAGATGCTAGAAGCAAAGAGAGATTTGAAGGAAAAATCCAAGAACCAAGAAAAGGTTTAAGGAGCGGCAGTATCAAGAATTCCTTTTGCATACCCTTTAATCAATGCTTAAACGACGACAAAACGTTTAAGAGTAATGAAGATCTTAAGCTAATTTTTAAAACTTGTTTAGAGAATATAAATGAAAAAAATATAGTTTTTTCTTGTGGTTCTGGAGTTACTGCGTGTGTTTTGGCACTAGCTTATTCTTTAATAAATGATAAATATCAACCTTGTATTTATGATGGCTCTTGGGCTGAATACGGCATAATTTAAATTTAATATGAAAAGATCTACGAAAACTATTTCAATAATATTGGTGTTTTTTCTAATCATAGCAATAGTGATTATTGGAAGAACAATGGTTGGAAATCATTTTAAAAAAAAATTTAGTAAAAGACCGCCTCCAGGGATAATTGTAACAGAGGTAGTTAAAAAAGAATTTTCAAAAAAAATAGAAACCTTTGGAACAGCAATTTCGAAAAAATCAAAAACATTTAAGATAAAGAAAGATGATCTATTTGAAGATATAAAATTGAAGAGTTTTGTTAAAAAAGGAGAAACTTTAATAAAATTGAAAAGTGGAAATATAATAGCTCCATTCAGTGGTGTATTGGGATACACAGGTCTGACCGAAGATATCCTTGTGTCAAATAATATAGTCATTATTACACTTGATGATAATTCTGTTATTTATTCTGATATCAAGATTCCTGAAAATTATTCTGCATCTATAAAAAAAGGACTGCCAGCAGAAGTTAAATCAACTAGCTACAAAAATAAAATATTTGAGGGTGAAGTAGACTTTGTTTCAAGTAGAATTAATGCTGATACTAGGAGTTTATTATCTAGAATAAAGGTAGAAAACAAAGACTTAGAGTTAATTTCAGGATCATTGTTAGAAGTTGGAGTTAAATTTGATTTAAGAAATTCTTTAAGTGTTCCAGACACGAGTGTGATGATTGAGGGAGACAAATCTTTTGTTTATAAAATTAATGAAGAGAATATTGCTAATAAAACTGAGATAAAAACAGGTATAAGAACTGATAAAAGTATAGAAATAATCTCGGGCTTAACTGAAGGCGATATTATTGTTGCCGAAGGATTAAAAAAAGTTAGACCACGTGGAAAAATAAAACCTATCAACAAATAAATGTTTATCACCGAATTAAGTATAAAAAGACCGACAGTATCTTGGGTCATGTCTCTAATTTTGATTGTGTTTGGTTTATTTGTTTTTTGGAAATTACCAGTTAGAGAACTGCCAAATGGTATACAGCCACCTGTCGTACAGATTCAAGTAGATTATAAGTCTGCTGCAGCTTCGATAGTAGATCAAGAAGTAACCCAGGTTGTTGAGGATGTTATTGGTGGTGCTGAGGGAATAAAAAATATTGATTCTAAATCTGAAAATGGAAGAAGCACAATAAATGTAGAATTTGAAACAAATATAGACTTAGATAATGCTGCTAATGACATTAGAGAGAGAGTTGCTAGAGTTGTTGATAACTTACCATCCGAATCTGATCCACCGCAAATACTTAAAAGAGCTGCTGGTTTTACTACAACTATGTGGTTATCTCTTTCATCATCAACGTGGAGTGACCTTGAGTTAGGAGACTATGCTGAAAGATATTTAGTTGATCAATTCTCAAGTGTAAAAAATGTTGGAAGAATAAGAGTTGGTGGATTAAGGGAGTTGAGCATTAGAGTATGGATAGATCCTATTAGACTTGCAGCTAATGATTTAACAATAAAAGAAGTTGAAACTGCAATGCGTGGAGAAAATATAAGTCTTCCAGCTGGTACACTTGAAGCAGACAATATTGATTTAACACTTAATTTAGACAAATCATATACTGATATTAATTCAATCAAACAGCTACCAATTAAAAAAACTGGTAATAAAGTTATTTTATTATCTGATGTTGCTAACATAGAATTTGGTCCTGTTTCAGAAAAAACTCTTTTTAAAGCTCAAACTAAAGATCAAATTAATTTAAAAACTGTTGGAATTGGTATTTATGCTAGAAGTGGCGCCTCAACAGTTGAACTTTCAAATGATATTAAGAAAAAAATTATTCAAGTTAAAAAATCTTTACCAGAAGAGTTAGATTTAAGAGTTTCTTTCAACAGAGCAAACTATGTAGAGGCTGCTATTGAAGAGGTATATAAAACTTTGATAATAGCATTCATTTTAGTTGTTTTAATAATTTATTTATTTTTAGGTAATTTAAAAGCTGTTATTGTACCTGCCATAGCACTTCCTGTTAGTTTAATAGCCTCTTTTTTGGGTTTATATATATTTGGTTTATCAATAAATATTTTCGTTCTTTTAAGTTTTATATTGGCTATAGGAATAATTACAGATGACTCTGTAATTATGACAGATGCCATTTATAGAAGAATAGAAAATGGTGAAACTCCTTTGGTTGCAGCCTACAAAGGTTCTAAACAAATTTCTTTTGCAATTGTAGCTACCACATTAATTTTAGTTGCAGTTTTTCTTCCATTGATTTTTATTGAAGGAATTTCTGGAACATTATTTAGAGAAACAGCAATTGCCTTATCTTTTTCAATAGTTATATCTTCTTTTGTAGCATTAACATTATCCCCAATGCTTGCTAGTAAATTTTTATATAAAAAAACATCAAAAAAACTTTTTATTCAAAAATTTGAAAATTTTTTCTTGAGCTTTGCAAAATTTTACAAAGAGACTTTAATTATAATTGTAAATAAGACAAAAGCAGTAAGTTTTTTTATAATCTTAATAGTTATCGCATCAGTATTATTATTTAACTTTTCAAAAAAAGAGTTGTTGCCCATGGAAGATCGTGGAGCATATTTAATTATTGGATTCACAGATGAAGGAACTTCTTTCGAATATACCCAAGAACAAGCTCAGAAAGTAGAAGCCAGACTTCTTCCACTTCTTCAAGCTGAGGATAGTCCATATTCAAGATTTATTATGAGGGTTCCTGGTTTTGGAAATTCAGCTAATTCATATAATAGTTTTATAATAATTGCTTTATTAGATGACTGGAAAAATCGAAAAAAGGGACAAGAAGTTGTATTGAGAGAAGCAATAGGAAAAATAGTAACTTTACCTCAAGCAGTGGCCTTCCCTATTTCTCCGCAATCAATAAGAGTATCTAATTATAATAAACCTGTCCAAATGGTTATTTATGGAAGTACTTATGAAGAACTTGAAGAAATACAAAAAAAAGTAATTAGAGAAATAAGATCTAATAAAAACCTTTCAAGAATAGAGTCTGATTACAATCGAAATAAACCAGAAGTAAAATTAATAATTAATAAAAACAAGGCTAAAGACTTGGGTGTTTCTACGAAATCAATTGGTGAAACACTTGAAACTCTTTATGGAGGAAAAAAAATTACAACTTTTAACAAATTAGGTAAAGAATATCCTATAATTGTTCAACAATATTTATCTGATAGAAGAAACAAAGATGGTGTTTCAAAAATATTTGTTCGTTCAGAGACGAATGGAAAATTAATTTCTCTAGCAAATCTAGTTAGTTTTGAAGAAGAAGGTTCAGCAAAAGAACTTGCAAGATATAACAGACAACCAGCAGTAACAATATCAGCAAATATTAATGAAGGATATACTTTGACGGAAGCTATAAAAAGTTTTGAAGAAGTTATGGCAAATCTAGCCCCGGAAAATCAAATTACTTGGAAAGGAAAGTCTGAAGAAATTAAAGAAACAAGTAATGAATTATTTATAATTTTTGCCTTAGCTTTACTAACTGCATATTTGGTAATGGCTGCAACGTTTAACTCTTTTATTCACCCATTTATAATTATTTTAACAGTACCATTAGCAATTTTTGGTGGATTAGTATTTATTTTATTTCTCAATAGCTCAGTAAATATTTTTTCTCAAATCGCACTGATTATATTGATAGGTATTTCAACAAAAAACAGTATTTTAATTGTAGATTATGCAAATCAAATTAGAACCACAGGAAAAAGTATTGAATTAGCAGTCAAAGAAGCCTGTGCTGTAAGATTTAGGCCTATTATAATGACATCACTCAGCACAATGATAGCCATGATGCCACTAGTAATAGGAAATATAGGTCCTGGTGCTGGGGAAGGTTCTAGATTAGCTGTAGGTTCGACAATTTTAGGA
>CABYXD010000012.1 GCA_902522895.1 uncultured Pelagibacteraceae bacterium | reverse complement strand
ATAACAAAAACTTAAATTTGTCCTCAAAATTTGAAGAAGTTTTAGATAATATAGATTTAATAAGCAGATATTCTATTAATAGATTTAACAAAGATTATATTTTTTATGAAGTAACTTTTAATGGAACTACTAAAAATTTTATTAATATTATGAAAGATCAAAATTATAATTTTGATACTCAGAAAAAAACATGGGTCTTGAAGTGACAGATCTAAATCAATTAATTATTAAGTTTGATTATGATCAAAATTTTAAGGATGATGATTTTTATGTATCAAATAGCAACAAACATATATTTACCTTATTGAGTCAGTGGCCCAAATGGGAGAAAAATTTTTTAAATATAAGTGGTGAAAAATTTTCAGGAAAAACTCATCTAATTAATATATTCTTAAAAAAATACAAAGGTATTAAATTTGATGCTAATTCATTAACGGATAAAGACCTAAAGACAATTAAGATTCACGAAAATATAATCATAGAAAATCTAGATAAAAAGATTGATGAAAAATTAATTTATAGTTTGTTTAATATTATTGATTTAGATAATAAATTTATTATCGTTACATCAGAAAAACCTATAGTTGATATTAATTTTTCATTACCTGATTTAAAATCTAGAACAAAAAATTTCCTTTTACAAAAAATAGAAAAACCTGATGATGAGCTAATGTTTGCTTTAATTTTAAAAAATTTATCTGATCGTCAAATATCTATAGATAAAAAACTAATAGATTTCATTATTAAAAGAATTCATAGATCGTATGACAAAATATTTGATTTCATATATAAGATTGATGAACTTAGTTTAAAAAGAAAAAAACCAATCGATTTTAAGATTATAAAAGAAGTTTTAGGAGAATAATTGACCAATAAATATCGAACACATAATTGTAACGAATTACGCAAAGAACATATTGGAAATGACGTAATTCTTTCTGGTTGGATTAATAAAAAAAGAGATCATGGAAACTTGTTATTTATAGATCTTAGAGACAATTATGGAGTCACACAATGTATAATCGATAAAGAAAATTCAAATTTTGGTGAGTTAGAAAAAATACAATTAGAAACTGTCATAAGAGTTGATGGTAAAGTTGTAAACAGGTCGAATGAAACTATTAATAAAGAAATAAAAACAGGAGAAATTGAAGTAGTAATTAAAAAATTTAAAGTGCTAGGTACTTGTAAAGAATTACCTTTACCAGTTTTTAGTGATCAAGAGTATGCAGAAGAAATTAGACTTAAATATAGATTTCTAGATTTAAGAAGAAAAAAAATTCATGAGAATATTATTTTAAGATCAAAAGTTATTTCATTTATAAGAAATCAAATGAATAAATTAGGATTTTTGGAATTTCAAACTCCAATATTAACCTCATCAAGTCCTGAAGGTGCTAGAGATTTTTTAGTTCCAAGCAGGTTAAATCCAGGTAAATTTTACGCACTACCTCAGGCACCACAACAATTTAAACAATTAATAATGGTTTCAGGATTTGATAAATATTTTCAAATTGCACCTTGTTTTAGAGATGAAGATGCAAGGGCAGATAGAAGTCCTGGTGAATTTTATCAATTAGATTTAGAAATGTCATTTGTTGAACAGGAAGATATTTTTAATGTAGTCGAAAAATTATTAGTTAATACTTTTAAAGAATTTTCGAATAAAAAATTATTATTTAATAAATTTCCTAGAATTACATATAATGAGGCAATGCTAAAATATGGTTCTGATAAACCAGATCTGAGAAATCCTTTAATAATTAATGATATCACTGAAATTTTTTCAAGGGATGATGTAACTTTTGAAATTTTTAAAAAACTTGTGAAATCTGGGTCAATTGTAAGGTGTATTGTCACTAAAAATACTAAAGATAAACCAAGAAGTTTTTTTGATAATATTGATAAATGGGCTAAAGAACAGGGGGCCTCAGGACTTGCATATTTCACAATAGAAAAAGAACTTTCAGGGAAAGGACCAGTTGGAAAATTTTTCTCAAAAGAATCTTTAAAAGAGATAATGAGATTAACTGGAGCAGAGGTAGGTGATAGTATATTTCTAGCTTGTTCAAAAAAAAAAGAGCTTGAAAAAATTACATCATTAGCAAGAGATAAAATAGCCCAAGATTTAGATTTAATTGATAATGAAATTTTTGCATTTTGCTGGGTTGTCGATTACCCAATGTTTGAGAAAGATGAGATGACCAATAAAATAGAATTTAGTCATAATCCTTTTTCAATGCCACAAGGGGAAATTAATAAGATTAATTTTGAAAAACCTCTTGATATACTTGCTTATCAATATGACATAGTATGTAACGGTATTGAGTTATCATCTGGTGCTATAAGAAACCATATTCCAGAGCTAATGTATAAACTTTTCTCTATTGCAGGATATTCAAAAGAAATTGTTGATAAAAAATTTAGTGGAATGATTAATGCTTTAAGTTATGGTGCACCCCCTCACGGAGGTATTGCTCCTGGAATTGATAGAATTGTTATGTTGCTTGCTAACGAAAAAAATATAAGAGAAGTTACAATGTTTCCTATGAATCAAAATGCTCAAGATCTAATGATGAATGCTCCATCTGATGTTAATGAAAAACAGCTTAAAGAGCTTAATATTAGCCTTAAATCAAAAAAATAATTATTTTTTACCTTTTAGGCTTATCTTAACATCAGATAAATCTACAAGATTTTTCTTATAATTATTTCTTACAAAACCCTTGCTAGTAATATCTTTAACTATTTTCAAAAGTTGATTTTGATCTTCAGAACTCTGTTCATCAGAATTATTTGTATCCAATCCACCAATTGCTGGTGTATGAGCTAAATCTTCTCTGCTTTGATAAGAAATAGCTAATTCTCTAAATATATAATCAAGAATAGATGAGGCGCTTAAAATTCTATCATTTCCGTGAACTTTGCCAGAAGGTTCAAATTTTGTGCCAATAAAAGCATTAATATATTCATCTAGTGGAACACCATATTGAAGACCTAATGATACTGCTATAGCAAAATTATTCATTAAAGCTTTTACTAATTCACCTTCTTTGCTTGTATCTATGAAAATTTCTCCTATTTTACCATCCTCATATTCTCCAGTATGTAGATAAACTTTGTGATCTCCGATAGTTGCTTTTTGAATGTAACCTTTTCTTCTATCTGGCATACTAAATCTTTTACCAGTTTTTTCTGAATTATTTAAAGCATTTGAAACTGATTTCTCAATACTTTCTTTTTTAATATCATTATTTGGTGAGACCAAATCAATCTTTTTCTCAATAACTTTATTGCTCTTAAGATCTAAATTTTTTGTTTTTCTATTATCAAGCTTTACGTCTAAAATCTCAAATTTTCCATCATCTCTTTTTTCTAAATTTTTAAGCTCCGTTTCATTTATGTCGTCTAGATAATGATTAACTTTGAAAGAACATGTGTAATAAGTTTCAACTAAATATTTTGCCATTTTACCTCAATTTAAAAATTTTAATTTGAATAATGAATCAATTAATTTATATACAAATCTTAATTTTAGTCTAATTTAATTTATACAATTAAGAATTGAATAATAAAAAATTTGAATGTTGACAGCTTTAAAAAAAATTTTTATTTGGTGGAATCAAGATACCATTGGTACAAGGTTAAAAACTATTTTATTTGGGAAATTTGCTGGATCTGACTCTTTTGGTAATAAATATTATGAAGGTAAAAACGGCAAAAGATGGGTAATCTACTCCAGTGAAATTGACGCAACTAAGATCCCTGTTGAATGGTATTCATGGATGCATTTTACAAAGAATAGAATAGAAAAAAATCACGATTTACAAAAATATAAATGGCAAAAACCACACCAGTCAAACATTACTGGAACTGATGAAGCTTACTACCCAAATAAGAATAAAGAAAATGCTATCAATAAAAAATATAAAAGCTGGAAATCTGAGTAAACTTTTAATTAATTTAATTATAATTTTTCTATCTTTTAAAGTTGTTTATGCTCAATCTAAAAATGATATGGTTGGTGTCAAAACCGATATCAAAATCTTAGATAAGATTAGTTCAAAAAATGAATTAATTAGTCTAAATAATAAAGAAGAATTTGTTTATAAAGATTTAGCTATCAAAAGTATGATATGCACAAATTCAGAATTTGATGATAATCCTGAAATAAAAGCTTATATTCAAGTTAGAGATTTAACTATAGATAATAATGATAAAGTGTATGTTTTTAATGGATGGATGTTTTCATCGAGTCCTTCTATAGCACCTTTTGATCACCCGGTTTATGATATCTGGCTTGTAAATTGTTACTAAATTATTTTATCTTTATCTAGCCAGCTTACATTAAAGTCAGAATCAATAAATTTTTTGTGATTTAATAACTTTTTATGTAAAGGAATAGTAGTTGTAATTCCTTCAATGACAAATTCATCTAGTGATCTATTCATTCTTTGAATAGCTTCTTTTCTATTTCTTCCATGGCATATCAACTTACATACCATACTATCATAAAAGGGAGTTACTTTATAACCTTGATATATAGCCCCATCTACTCTGGTTCTAAATCCCGATGGTTGGTGACACATCCCAATAGTTCCAGGTGAAGGTTGAAAATTTTTACTTGCATCTTCAGCGTTAATTCTACATTCTATTGCATGTCCTCTTGGATTAATATCAGACTGTCTTAAAGCTGTTTCGCCCTTATAAGCAATCCAAATTTGTTCCTTAATTATATCAATACCAGTTACCATTTCAGTAACAGGGTGTTCTACCTGGACTCTTGTATTCATTTCTAAAAAATAAAATTTTCCATCTTCGTAGATAAATTCCACAGTGCCAGCTCCCTCATAACCAATCTTACTCACCATTTTAACAGTTTTATCAAAAAGATCTTTTCTAATTTCATCGTTTAGAATTGGACTTGGAGTTTCCTCTATTAATTTTTGATGTCTTCTTTGAACAGAGCAATCTCTTTCATGTAAATGCACAGTTCTATTTTTTCCAGCTAAGATTTGCACTTCTATATGTCTTGGATTTTGAAAAAATTTTTCCAAATAAATCTCATCATTTCCAAAATATTTTTTTGCCTCAGATTTTGCAGTAGAAAATAATGTTTCAAATTCTTCCTCTTTGTAAACAATTTTCATTCCTTTACCACCACCACCGGCAGATGCTTTTATCAGCACAGGAAAACCAATTTTTTTACAAAGTTCTTTGGCATCTTTAATATCCTTAATACCTCCTTCAGACCCTTCAATAACTGGTAAACCATTTTCTTTAGCAATTCGTTTTGCTTGAATTTTATCACCCATCATTTCAATTAATTTTGAGGATGCTCCAATAAATTTAATATTATTTTCTTCTAGTATTCTAGCAAAATTTGCGTTTTCAGATAGAAAACCATATCCAGGATGAACCGCTTCAGCATTTGTTATTTCTATAGCTGACATTAAAGAAGGAATATTTAAGTAACTATTAATTGGTTGATGACTACCTATACAAACACTTTCGTCAGCCATTCTCACATGCATGCTATCCCTATCTACATCAGAGTGCACAGCTACAGTTGAGATTCCCCACTCTTTGCAGGCTCTTATGACTCTAACTGCAATCTCCCCACGGTTTGCAATTAGAATCTTTTTAAACATTATTCTAATATAAGTATTGTTTGCCCAAACTCTACTGGTTGGCCATCATCCACACAAATTTCTTTTACCACTCCATCAGCAGTAGAGGGAACATGATTCATTGTTTTCATAGCTTCAATAATCATAACCGTGTCACCTTTTTTAATTTTTTTTCCAACTTCTATAAATTTTTTAGCACCAGGTTCAGGTGCATGATAGGCTGTACCAATTATTGGAGATGTTACTTCTAGTCCAGAACTAATTTTTTTAGTTGATTGGATATTTTCATTTACTATCGCTGAATTTTGTAAAACAGGTCTTTGCTGGTTATTTACAGATATGTTATTTTTAGAAACCTTTATTTTGGTATCTTTGTCAGTGAACTCTATTTCAGTAAGTTTAAATTCATCTAAGTATTCACTTAATTCTTTTATTAATTTTTTATCAATTTTCATCTTTAAGTATCTTCTCCAATGAAATTATGGCTAAAATATATCCTTCAGGCCCTAATCCAAAAATTCCACCATTAACAACATCGCTTATTAATGATTTATGTCTAAATTCCTCTCTTTTATATATATTTGATATATGTACCTCTATGATAGGTTTTTTAAATAAATCTAGAGAATCTCTAATAGCTACAGATGTATGAGTGAAAGCTGCAGCATTTATAATCATTCCATCAAAGTTTTTCCTTGCCTCTTGAATTTTGGTTACAATTTCACCTTCTATATTAGATTGAAAAAATTCTGCATCAATTTTTAGTTCATTTGTTTTTTTAAGACACTTTTCTTTTAATTTTTCAAACGTCACTGATCCATATTGTGATTGTTCTCTTTCACCTAATAGATTAAGATTAGGACCATTGATAATAATTATTTTATTATTCATTCAGCATTTATATACGATGAAAAAAACAAAAAAAATAAAAATTAAGTTAAATGGTAAAAAAAAGTCTGTTGATAATGATTCTTACTTACATGAATTGATTAATGATCTAAAAATACCTATTAAAAAAGTGGCAATAGAATTTAATAGGGAAATAGTTGACAAAAAAAAGATTAAAAAGATAAAATTAAGAAATAATGATGTTATAGAAATAGTTCATTTTATAGGAGGAGGATAAATTTGATTAAAGACAAATTAACTGTAGCTGGTAAAAAATTTAAATCAAGATTAATTGTAGGAACTGGAAAATATAAAAATATGTCAGAGTGTGCTAAAGCTATAAAATTGTCAGGGGCAAATATTGTTACAGTTGCAGTTAGAAGAGTTAATATATCTGATAAAAATAAACCGTTATTAATGGATTATATTGATCCAAAAAAAATTACTTATTTACCAAATACAGCAGGTTGTTTTACCTCTGAGGATGCCCTCAG
Source organism: uncultured Pelagibacteraceae bacterium (assembly GCA_902522895.1). Lineage (GTDB taxonomy): Bacteria > Pseudomonadota > Alphaproteobacteria > Pelagibacterales > Pelagibacteraceae > Pelagibacter. The sequence goes on along the minus strand of CABYXD010000012.1, from coordinate 6,186 downwards.
AACCTTAAGACTAGCAAGAGAAATAGGAGGTTGGAAATTAGTTAAGCTTGAGGTTTTAGGAGATAAAAAGAACCTCTTTCCAGATATGATTGAAACATTAAAATCAACCGAAGTTTTATCTAAAGAAGGATTTAAAGTAATGGTTTATTGTAATGATGATCCTTTAATGGCAAAAAGGTTAGAAAATGTAGGAGCTTCAGCTATAATGCCGTTAGCCGCTCCTATTGGGTCTGGTCTAGGTATTTTAAATAAAATAAATATAAAAATTATAAGAAATCAAACCAAGTTACCTTTAATAATTGATGCAGGCTTAGGCGAAGCTTCAGATGCAACAATTGCGATGGAATTGGGATGTGATGGTGTTTTAGTCAATACTGCAATTGCTAAAGCAAAAAAGCCTTTTGATATGGCTCTAGCATTTAAAAATGCTGTAATTGCTGGAAGACAATCCTATCTTTCGGGAAGAATAGACAAAACTTTAATGGGAAATCCATCGTCACCAACAAAAGGAATTATTTAGCTTTTTTATAGAATTTTGGTTTAAAGTTTTTCTTTTTAATAAATTTTTTTATATTTTTATTTTCAGAAATTTTATTTTCTATTTTTTGTTGTTTTAAATTTTTTAATTTTTCATAATGTTCAATTAATTCAATAGTTTTTTTTGACTTATTTTTAAGATCAATAATGTATTCTGGAATAATAAGTGAATTATCTGTGATAATATCTATTTTCATCTTATTTTTTTTTTCGAAATATGTAAGATCTTCAAAAAAATTTTCTTTCAAAAAATCATAAATTTTTTTACAAACTTTTAAATCAACAAATTTAGCTTTATTTAATACAGATTTTATTTCTACTATTTTTAATAGTTTTTGAGCAAAAGACTCATCTGTTAATTCAACTTTCCATTTAACAGCACTCTCCCTCAGTCTTTGACGAGACATTTCTAATAAACCAAAGTTACTTATTCTACCAATTTGAATTCGTGCTCTATCTGATCTACATTTCTCTTTTAAACGTCTTTCTACCAATCTTCTATTGCTATAGCTAAGCATATCTATAAAATCTATTATAATTAAACCAGAAAGATCTCTAATTTTTATTTGTCTTGAAATTTCATCTGCAGCTTCAAGATTAGTATCCAGTGCAGTGTTTTCAACATTTTTTTGTTTTATTGAACTACCAGAGTTAATATCAATGGATACCAAAGCTTCAGTTGGGTTAATAACTAAGTATCCTCCAGAATTAAGTTTTATTTCTGAATCAAATATTTGATTTAATTTTTGCTCAATATTCTCTTCAATAAATAAAGGCACCTTTCCTCTATATTTTTTAATTTTTTTTACATGTGATGGCATCATTAACTTCATAAAATTTTGGGCTTTTTTATAACCTTCATTGCCCTCTATAAATATATTTTTTGTATTTTCATCATACATATCTCTTAAAGTTCTTTTAATAATTTCACTCTCTTGATGAATCAAAGATGGAGCTATAGAATTTATCGCATTATCTTTTATTTGGTTCCAGGTAACTTTTAAATTTTCAAGATCTTGATTAATCTCATTTTTAGTTTTATTACTTCCTGCAGTTCTAACAATTAAACCCATTTCTTTTGGTATCTCAATTTCATTTAGAATAGATCTAATTTTTTTTCTATCAGCTGGATTAAATATTTTTCTTGAAATACCGCCCCCCTTTGATGTGTTGGGCATTAAAACAATATATTTACCAGCTATAGATATAAAAGTACTTAAGGCAGCTCCTTTTTGACCTCTTTCATCTTTTATTACCTGAACAAGTATAACTTGATTTGGTTTTATAACTTCTTGAATTTTGTATCTTTTAAATTTATAAATTTTTTTATTTTTTTTATCTTTTTCTTCTTTTAGGTTGTTATTATTAGTATTTTCAAGACTTCCTTCTTCATTAGAAGTTCCACTTTCTTCACTGATACCATTTATGTTCGAGATTTGTTTATCTTCCTCTGTTTTTTCAATTTCTAAAGGATCATCAATTTCTAATTTACCTTCTGCTAAGTTTTTCTCTTCTTTAGCTTCAACTTCCTTTGAAAGTTCTTCTCTTGCTTTTTCTTCCTCTTTTTTGATTAACTCTAAATCACTTTTTGGTATTTGGTAATAGTCAGATTGAATATCATTAAATGATAGGAAGCCATGTCTTTCCCTTCCAAAATCAATAAAAGCAGCTTGCAAAGAAGGTTCAATTCTACTTACTTTTCCTAAATAGATATTATTCTTTATAAGACTATTTTTTAAACCTTCGTACTCGTAATCTTCAATACTGTTCTCAGATTTAAGTACAACTCTAGTTTCATTTGGATGCGAAGCATCAATATATAAATTTTTTTCCATATTTTTTGATTTAATTGATTCATTAGGTTTTTATTTTTTGCAAAAATTTTGTTTATTAATAGTGCCTTATCTTTAACAAATTCCTTGATATAATGAAATCAAAATGACTAGTTTATTCAAAAATATATTTACCCTTATTTTAAGTTTATTCTTACTAATATCATTGATTATTCTGATAGTTTTATGGACTTTTTCAAATAGTATTCCAGATTATAGGTTTCTTAAAAACTATAAGCCTCCCGTATCTAGCAAAATGTATTCAGGTAATGGTGAATTAGTTGCAGATTTTTCAAAAGAAAAAAGAATTTTTATACCATATGAGGCAATTCCAAAAAATGTTATTAATTCGTTTTTGTCTGCTGAGGACAAAAACTTTTTTTCACATCCAGGTGTAGATGCAAAGGGTGTATTGCGAGCAATTATAAATAATATTAAAAATGTTTTAAGCTCAAAAAGGCTTGAAGGGGCATCAACTATCACACAACAAGTAGCGAAAAATTTTTTATTAACAAATGAAGTTAGCATTAATAGAAAAATTAAAGAAGCAATCTTAGCATTTAGGATTGAAAGAGCTCTTACAAAAGAAAGAATCTTAGAGCTATACCTTAACCAGATTTATTTAGGCAGTGGTGCTTATGGAGTTGCTGCAGCTAGTTTAGAGTATTTTGATAAATCAATTAAAGAACTAAATTATAATGAAGCTGCACTGTTATCAGCATTACCTAAAGCACCAAGTAAATATAACCCTTATAGAAATAAAAAATTAGCAAAATTTAGAAGGGACCTTGTATTAAAAAATTTATATGAAAATAATTTTATAGATGAAAGCAAATATTTAAAGTTTAAAAATCAACCTATTAAATTAAAAAAAACAAAAAAAATTTTTTTAGAAAATTCACAATATTATATTGAAGACGTAAGAAAAAATATTATAGAAAAATTAACTTATGAAAAAGTTTATAACCAAGGTTATAATATAAATACCCCTATTAATCTAGAATTACAAAAAATTGCAACACAATCATTAAGAAATGGACTAGTCGCTTATGATAGAAGAAAAGGCTGGCGAGGACCAATTATGAATATTAATTATAACAAAAATTGGTATGAAAAAATTAGTAAAAAATTTGTCCTAGAAAAATCAATTCAATGGGAAATAGCAATTATAAAAAAAATTAATCAATTTAATTCAATTATAGAATTTAATGACGGATCGCAAGGTGAAATTAAATATAAAGAGATAACATGGACTAAAAAAGAATTTAAAGATCTTTTTAAAATAGGAGATGTAATTTACGTAAAAAAAATTGATAAGAATTTTTACAGTCTTGAACAACTTCCTAAAATTAATGGAGGAATAGTAGCTATAGATCCATTTACCGGAAGAATCCTTGCATTAAGTGGAGGTTTTAGTTTTAAAAATAGTGAATTCAATAGAGTATCACAAGCTTTAAGGCAACCAGGCTCTGCATTTAAACCATTCGTATATGCTTTAGCTTTAGAAAATCAATATACACCTTCTTCAATAGTTTTAGATGCTCCACTTGTTTTGGACCAAGGAGTTGATTTAAAAAAATGGAAACCAGAAAATTATGGAAAAAAATTTTACGGTCCTTCAACACTCCGAGTTGGATTAGAAAAATCTAGAAATTTGATGACAGTTAGAATTGCCCAAAACCTTGGTATTGATAAAGTTGCAAACTTTTCAAAAAAAATGAATATCTATGAAAATCCAGAGGAATTACTTTCAATATCATTGGGCTCAGCTGAAACAACATTATTAAAATTAACATCTGCTTATTGTTCATTTGTAAATGGTGGAAAATTAATTAAACCAATTATAATTGATCGTATTCAAGATGGAGAGGGTAATACAATAATTAATAACGAAAATAGAAAATGCATGAATTGTAAAAAAATTTCTTTTTCAGGAAAAGAATTTCCAAAAATTGAAGATAGTTATGATCAAGTTTTTTCTACCCAGACCGCTTATCAGTTAACAACTATTTTACAAGGCGCTGTCGAAAGAGGAACTGGAAAAAAATTAAAGAAATTAAAATTAAATATTGCTGGAAAAACAGGTACTACAAATGAGAATACTGACGCTTGGTTTATTGGTTTTACTTCTAATTTAGTAATTGGTGTTTATGTAGGTATGGATAATCCTCAACCTTTAGGTAAATTTGAAACAGGCTCTAAAGCGGCTTTACCAATTTTTGAAGAATTTGTAAAAAAGAGTGTCAAAAAATCAGATGCTAGACCTTTTAAAGTTCCTGACAATATAACTTTAATGGTTGTTGATGCTCAGACTGGAGAGAAGGCAAAGTTTACCTCAAAAAACACGATAATAGAGTCGTACAAGAGTTTAAATGTATCTGATGGAAAAGTTTTATATTCAAATAATAATAGATTAGATGTCAATAATATATTAAGGTTTTATTAATGGATGATGATTATTTAAATTTTAAAAAGGAAATTGAAAAAATTAATCAAAGAGTTAAGGAGTATCTTTGAGCAAAATAATATTCATTCAAAATTAGAAAAATACAATAAAGAAATGCTGGATGCTAATTTTTGGCAGGATAAGGCAAAATCTCAAAAAACTATTAAAGAAAAAAAATTATTTGAAGGTTTGATAAATTCTTATGATCAATCTAATAAAAGGTTAAAAGATTTAGACGATTTATATGAGTTAGCATTAGAGGAAAAAAATACTGAGATTCAAAAAGAGGTTAACTCAAATATTAAAGATTTACGAGTACTTGCAAAAAAAAATGAAATAAAATGCTTTTTGTCTAATGAGGCCGATTCATTAGATTCATACATAGAGATACATGCTGGTGCAGGCGGAACTGAAAGTCAAGATTGGGCAGATATGCTCAGAAGAATGTATTTAAAATGGGCTGATAAAAAAAATTTTAAATTTAATCTTGTAAGTGAGCATAAAGGGGATGAAGCAGGCATTAAATCAACAACTTTTAAAATAGAAGGTGATTATGTTTTTGGATGGTTAAAAAAAGAGTCAGGCATTCATAGGTTGGTAAGAATTTCTCCATTTGACTCAGGCGCTAGAAGACACACAAGTTTTGCTAGTGTATGGGTTTATCCAGTGGTTGATGAAAATATAAATATTGAGATATTTGATAAAGATTTGAGGATTGATACTTATCGATCAAGTGGAGCAGGCGGACAGCATGTGAATACTACTGATAGCGCAGTTCGTATTACCCATATTCCTTCTAAAATAGTTGTGCAATGTCAAAATGAAAGGTCTCAGCATAAAAATAAGGATACTTGCATGAATATGCTAAAAGCAAGACTATATGATTTTGAAATAAAAAAGAAAGACAAGCAAAACCAAAACACTGAAGCGTCTAAGTCAGAAATAGGCTGGGGCCATCAAATAAGATCATATGTGTTACAACCTTATAGATTAGTTAAGGACAATAGAACTAATCATGAAAGCACAAGTCCAGACAAGGTTTTAGATGGTGAGATAGATGAATTTCTAGAAAGATCATTACATCAAATATAATGACAAAAAAAATTTATAGAATTTTCATCTCCTTAATAATATTTTTTATCATCATATTAATTTATTTAAGCACGGTGGGAATTAAAACAGATAAATTTAATTCAAAAATAATAACTCAAGTAAAAAAAATAGAACCAAATTTAGAACTAAAATTATCTAAAGTAAGTGCTACTCTTAACCCATTAAAATTTGAAATAAATGCAAAGACCATTGGTACAGATCTAATTTATCAAGATAAAGTTATTAAACTTGAAAGTATTAAATCTGATATTTCACTTA
>CABYXD010000011.1 GCA_902522895.1 uncultured Pelagibacteraceae bacterium | reverse complement strand
ACGGAACTCTGTTTGATGCTGGAACACCCAACATTGTTTTTCCTTCTAAAATGATTAAGGAAACATCAAATAAAATAATATCAAAAAAATTGACTGCATTTGATTTCTTTGGTCCAACATGTGATAGCATGGACTATATGAAAGGTCCCTTTTTGCTTCCAAATAATATTAAAGAAAATGATTATATTGAACTTGGTCAACTCGGTGGGTACGGATTAACATTTAGAACTCAATTTAACGGTTTCTTTTCTGATGAAATCTACGAAGTTGAAGACAAACCAATTCTTACTATGTATGATAAAGACATGAACAAAGCTACTTTAGTTGCTTAATGTCAAATAATAAAAACCTAGGTCACAATAGTAAAAAAGACTTTTTAAAGGATCCTGTAGAACACATTGATATTACCTCTTTCGACTCTAGAAAAATAATTTCATCAATGCAAAAGATGTCGTTCGTATCAAGAGAAACTGCCAATGCGGCAAGTATATTTAATGACATGCTAAAAGATAAAAACTGTACAATTTTTTTGACTTTAGCTGGGTCTACATCTGCAGCTGGATGCATGAATATTTACAAAGATTTGGTAAAATATAATATGGTAGATGCGATTATTGCAACTGGTGCATCTATAGTTGATATGGATTTCTTTGAAGCTTTGGGATTTAAACATTACCGAGGATCTCAATTTCAAAATGATATGGAATTAAGAAATAATTATATAGATAGAATATATGACACTTATATTGATGAAGAAGAGCTTCAAATATGTGATAAAATTATTTGTGAAATAGCAGACACTTTAGAACCAAAAAGTTATACCTCTAGAGAATTTATCTATGAAATGGGTAAATATTTAAAAAAAAATTCAAAAAAGAAAGACTCTTTAATTGAGACTGCTTTCGATAACAATGTACCTATTTTTTGTCCTGCATTTACTGACTCGAGTGCTGGTTTTGGTTTGGTAATTCATCAAGAAAAAAATCCAAAAAGACATATGACCATAGATTCTATTAGAGAGTTTAGAGAACTCACAGAAATTAAAATTCAATCTAAAGGTTCGGGATTATTTATGATTGGTGGTGGGGTTCCAAAAAATTTTATTCAAGATACTGTTATATGTGCTGAGCTTCTAGGAAAAGAGGTAGATATGCACAAATATGCAGTACAAATAACTGTTGCTGACTCTAGAGATGGTGCTTGTAGTAGTTCAACATTAAAAGAGGCAAGTTCTTGGGGCAAAGTTGATATAACTAAAGAACAAATGGTTTTTGCAGAAGCAACAAGTGTACTACCATTAATAGCTAGCGATGCTTATCATAAAGGTGAATGGAAAAAAAGAGATAGAAAAAACTTTACAAAAATTTTTAAATAAAATTGAAATATCTTTCTAACAAAAATGGATTTTTAGGCATAGACAATAAAGTTAATTTCAATGAAAAAGTGGTCATAGTTCCATTTGGTTTAGAAAAAACTGTTAGCTATGGTGGTGGAACTAAAAATGGACCCAAAGAAATAATCAAAGCATCCCATCAAGTTGAATTATACGATGAAGAATTAAAGTGCGAACCTTATAAAAAAATAGGTATCAAAACTTTAAAACCATTTAAAATTGATAAAGATATAAAAAAAGCTTTAAATCAAATATCTAAAATAAACAAAGAAATTTTAGATAAAAAACTTTTTCCAATGACTTTTGGTGGTGAACATTCGATTACACCAGGATGTATCGCCCCATTTGTTAAAAAACATAGAAATATTTGTCTTTTACATTTTGATGCACATGCTGATTTACGAGAAAGTTATAATGGAGAAAAATTTTCACATGCTTCAGCAATTAGAAGATGCTTGGATTATCCAAATGTCTCTGTAATTTCTTTTGGTATAAGAAATATCTCTAAAAGTGAAATTCCTTTCCTAAATAAAAATTTTTCAAGAATTAATATATTTTGGGCAAAAGATAAAATTAAATGGGATTTAAATAAGTTTAAAAAAATGATTAAAAATAAAACGGTTTATCTGACTTTTGATGTTGATGGATTTGACTCAAGCATAATGCCAGCAACAGGAACTCCTGAACCTGGTGGATTATTATGGGATGAGACTCTTAATATAATCAAAATTGCAGCAAAAAATTCCAATATTGTAGGTGCAGATATAAATGAACTCTCACCTATTAAAGGTTTCAATTCTTATAACTTCCTTGTAGCAAAATTAGCTTATAAAATTTTATCTTACAAATATATATTTTAAACTTTTATAGCCTTCAGAGTTCCTAGTAATAATCTAAAAGGTATTAACATTATTAAAGCTACAATTATTTTAACTGCTAAATCACCTAAAGACAATGTAACCCATGGAATCCCTGTTCCATAAAAAGCTATTGAAAAGAATAAAAAAGTGTCAACTATAGACCCAAAAAATGAGGAAGTTAAAGGCGCTACAAACCATTTCTTTTCTCTTAGTTTATCAAAAATCTGTACATCCAGTAATTGAGCAACTAAAAAAGCTACTCCTGATCCAATTGCAATTCTTACTGAAATTAGATCAGTAAAATTAGTTGAAAATAAAAGTGTAAAACTAATACCCGTTGCAAATCCGATATAAACAATTTTTTTTGCAACTACCTTGCCATAAGATCTATTAGCTAGATCGGTTATTAAAAAAGCAATTGGATAACTAAAAGCACCATAAGTTAATATTGCTTCTAATCCATAATACTTAATTGGAAATTGGACTAAATAATTTGATGCCAAAACAACAACTCCCATTAAAAATGAGAGTAGTATAAATAACTTATTCATTACGCAGATTTTGTTATAGGTTTTTTCTTAAATGGAGATTTAATCAAAATATTTTTTTTTAATTTTTTTAGTCTAGGTGATAAATTTTTATTCTTTACTGTTTTTAAAAACTCATCAAAGCTTCCTTTTTTATCTACTGATCTCACTCCAGAATTACTTACGTTTAATTTAAGACTTCTTTTTAGCAGCACACTTGTAAATTTAACTTTTTTTAAATTAGGTAAAAATCTTCTTTTTGTCTTATTGTTAGCATGACTAACATTATGACCTTTCATAGGAATTTTACCAGTTAGTTCGCATTTTTTAGACATATTAGCCGACTATATAAGACGTGATGAGGTTTACGTCAAGTTAATAGAATTATGTTTTATTTTTATTTCCAATGATTTCTTTAAAATTTTTAACACCATCTTTTAATAATAGTTCGCTTAGATCGTTTTTAATCGAATTCACAATATTTGGTCCCTTGTAAACCATTCCTGTATAAAGCTGAATTAAATCAGCTCCTGACAAAAATTTATTATAAGCACTTAAACCTGAGTCAACTCCACCTACTCCAATTATCTTAATTTTATTTTTTAAACTTTTATAAAATTTATTAATTAAAAAATTTGATCTATCTTCTATTGGTTTTCCAGATAGTCCTCCTTTTTGATGTTTTTGAATGTCTTTTAAGTTTTCCCTTGTTGCATCAGATGTATTTGAAATAATTACAGCCTCAATATTGTTATCTAATAAAACTTCTGAAATTTTTTCAATATCAACATCATTAATATCAGGAGCTATTTTTATGACTATCGGTACTTTTGAATTTAACTTTTTTTTTTCAACTTCAATTTCTTTCAATAATTTGTTTAATTTAGATTGATTGTGAAAATCTCTCAAGTTTTCAGTATTTGGTGAAGAAATATTAATTGTTATATAATCTGCTAATTCTTGAAAAGTTCTTAAACCAATTAAATAATCTTCTAATCTATTTTGTGTATCTTTATTTGGTCCTATATTAATTCCAAGCAATCCGGTCTGTGGATTCTTTTTAATTCTTATTAACACATCCTCTGCTCCATAATTATTAAATCCTAATCTATTGATTAACGCTTCATCCTCTACTAGTCTAAAAACTCTAGGTTTAGAATTTCCATACTGACTTAATGGTGTGATTGTTCCAACTTCTACAAACCCAAAACCTAACTTAAATAACTGATTATATACTTCTGCATTTTTATCAAAACCAGCAGCCATACCGATTGGATTATCAATAGCTTTATCAAATATTTGTGTTTCAAATAATCTTTCATGATCTTTATTATCAAAAATATTTGGAACAAAATTAAATTTTAAGGATTTAATTGCTAAATTATGAGCTGTTTCTGGATCTATTTTAAAAATTAGTGATCTTAAATTTGAAAACATTATTTAATTTTTTTTATTATAAGCTCTTTAGTTTCATTAACACCAAAAAAACTTATAAAAAATCCCATTCGTGGTCCATTCTCGTCTCCAAAAACAACCTCATAAATCAATTTAAACCAATCTCTTAGATTTTCCGAATAACCATTTTCTTTACCAGTCGAATATATCAATGTTTGAATATCTTCAGGAGACATTTGATCATTACATTTTTCAAGTGTCTTTATTAATGCTTCTAAGGCTAATTTTTCATCTTTATTTGGTTGTTTATATTTTTTTTGTGATTTTATTACATCATTGAAATATTTAATTGCATATCTCACAAGTCCATCAAATATTGGGTAATCTTTTTCATCTATATCTGATTTATATTTCTTAACAAATTTCCATAAAAGATCTTTGGAGTCAGCATTACTAGTTTCTACAAGATTTAATAACATTGAAAATGACATAATTGAATTTTCTTTTGGAATTTTTCCATCATGAACATGCCAAACAGGATTCATCAACATTTGTAATTCATCCTGTTTTTTTGCTTTTTCAATAAAATCTAGATACTCATCTACTGCTTTTGGAACTATTTCTTTATAAAGTTTCTTTGCTCTTTTAGGATTTTGATACATATATAATGATAAACTTTCAGGGGAAGCATACTCAAGCCATTGGTCAATCGTAATTCCATTACCTTTAGATTTTGAAATTTTTTCTCCTTTTTCGTCCAAAAATAATTCATAAGCAAATCCTGAAGGGTTTTTTTTCCCAATTAATTTAATTATTTTTGTTGATAAAATTGCACTTTCAATAAGATCTTTTCCATACATTTCAAAATCAACATCTAAAGCATACCATCTCATTGCCCAATCTACTTTCCACTGAAGTTTACAGTTTCCATCTAAAATACTTTTTTCTAATTTTTTCCCATTATTATCAAAAGTTATTTTTAAATTTTTTTTATCAATTTCTAAAACTGGTATCTCTAATACATGTCCGCTTTCTGGGCAGATTGGTAAAAATGGACTATAGGTTTTTTGTCTTTCTTTGCCTAATGTTGGTAAGATTATATTCATTACTCCATCATAATTTTCTAAAATTAATTGAAGTGAAGAGTTAAAAAATCCTGATTTATATAATAACGAAGAACTTTTAAAAGTATAATTAAAGTTAAAACTATTTAAAAAATTTTTAAGCATTTCATTATTATGTTCTCCAAAACTTTTATATTTCTCAAATGGGTCAGGAACTTTTGTTAATGGTTTGTGTAAATTTTCTTCTAACAATTTTTGATTTGGTACGTTATCAGGAACTTTTCTTAATCCATCCATATCATCAGAAAAAGTAATAATTTCTGTTGGAAGATTTGTTAATTGTTTTAAAGCATTTACCATCATTGAAGTTCTCGCAACTTCTCCAAAAGTGCCTATGTGAGGCAAACCACTGGGGCCGTATCCGGTTTGAAGCGTGATTTTACCTTTTTTTTCTATAAATGATTTTCTTTCCCGAAGCAATTTTTTTGCTTCCACAAATGGCCAGGCGTTAGTTTTATCTATATTTTCTTTTTTTATCATGAATTACACTTTAAAATTATTATTATAGTGAATTTACTAATTCTTATAGAGTTGAAATTTATTTACCATAAAATAATGTTCTTTAAAAATGTCTAATTATAAAACTGTTTTTTTTTACTCTTGGAATTTTACAAATAATTCTAGGAGTATTTATGTTTATTCCAATTATATTCCAATTTATATATTCAGAAGTTGACTCCTCTTTTTTTGGAGCTTCTCTTGTTACTATCATTTTTGGATTTTTATTTTTTTTATCAAATCTAGATCATGATAAACGACTATCACTTCAACAAGCCTTTCTTCTTACGGCTTTGTCGTGGTTAAGCATTGCCATATTTGGTTCTTTACCCTTTATTTTTTCAGATTTAGGTTTCTCTTTTACCAACGCTTTTTTTGAAAGTATGTCTGGAATTACAACAACTGGTTCAACAATTATCTCAAATTTAAATGAAATGCCACGCAGTATATTACTTTGGCGTGCAATTCTTCAGTGGCTTGGGGGTATTGGTATAATAATTATGGCAATAACTTTAATGCCAATAATGAATGTTGGAGGAATGCAATTATTTAAAATTTCAAATAATGACTCATCAGAAAAAATATTACCTAAATCAAAAGAAATAGCGTTACGTTTAATTTATATTTATACGTCTTTAACTTTTCTTTGTGGATTAATATATAAAATTTGTGGAATGAACTTCTTTGATAGTTTAACACATTCTATGACCACTATAGCCACAGGAGGTTTTTCTAATTATAATGAGTCCATAGCATTTTTTAATAGCGTTTCAATTGAAATATCAGCAATGATATTTATCATTTTAGGAAGCTTACCATTTATTGCATACATAAAATTTATTAGTGGTGATAAAAAAATTCTTTTAAATGATTCTCAAATTAAAACTTTTTTTCAAATAATAATTTTTAGCGTCATCATTTTATCAATTTATTTATTAATTAATGGATCAAATGATTTAAATTTTAGATCCGTATTGTTTAATGTTGTGTCCATATTAACAGGTACTGGGTATGTAAATGCTGAATTTGATCAATGGGGCAGTTTTACATTAATTTTATTTTTAGGGTTAATGTTTATAGGAGGATGTGCAGGATCAACAACATGTGGTGTTAAAATATTTAGAATTCAAATATTATATCTGTTTGTTGTAAATCAGCTTAAAAAAATAATTTATCCAAAAGGTGTATTTATTTTAAAATATGATCAAAACCCAATTGATAATAAATTTATATCTTCAATAATTTCATTCATTTATATGTATTTAGTTATTTTTTTCACTTTAACTGCATTACTATCTTTAACCGGTTTAGATTTTATTACCTCTATTTCAGGAGCAGCTACATCGATTTCAAATGTTGGCCCAGGATTAGGAAATATTATTGGACCTAATGGAGATTTTTCATCACTGCCAGATATTTCAAAGTGGATACTAACTTTAGGTATGATTTTAGGTAGACTTGAACTATTTGCTATATTAGTGTTATTTCTACCTTCTTTTTGGAGAAGTTAATTATGTTAGAAGTTAAAAAAACATCATGGTTTGAATCTCTCACAGTCTATAAAGACATTAGAATGCTAAGAATATTGCTTTTGGGTTCTATAAGTGGTTTCCCTTGGGTTTTAATTGCGAGTAGTTTAAGTCTTTGGCTTAAAGAAGAAGGACTTAGTAGATCCACAATTGGATGGGCAGGTCTAATTTTTGCTGTATACGCGTTTAATTATTTATGGGCACCTTTAGTAGATAGAATTCAAATACCATTATTAACAAAAAAACTAGGCCATAGAAGAGGATGGATAGTTTTAATGCAAATAATTATTTTATTAAGCTTATTAATCTGGAGTACTATAAATCCTACACAAAATTTAGCTTTATTAATATCAGTAGGATTAGTTATTGCTATAGCTTCAGCTACTCAAGATATCACTGTCGATGCTTTAAGAATTGAACAGATAAATGAAAATGAAGGAAAATCAATGGCTGCTGGAGCTGCAATGGCTGTGGTTGGTTGGTGGACAGGTTATAAATTAGGAGGAGTTGTTGCTCTATTTTCAGCTGAATTTTTTGAAAATCTTGGAATTGCAGATTATTGGCAAGTTACTTTTCTAGTTTTAGGTGTTTTAATTATTTTAATGAACATTGGACTAATGTTTGTTCATGAACCAATAGATACTGATAGACAGGATAAACAAAAAGAGACTGACGAATTAATTGGAAAAAAGCTTGGATCAAAAAATATGATAACTACTTTTGTAGCTTATGTTACAGGAACTATTGGAGGACCTATAATTAGTTTCTTTAAAAAAAATGGATTTGCTATAGCAGCAGGAATTTTAGGATTTGTCTTTTTGTTTAAAATTGGAGAAGCTTTTATGGGAAGAATGTCCATTGTCTTTTATAAAGAGATCGGCTTTTCTAAAGGTCAAATTGCAATTTATTCTAAAGGACTTGGTTGGATCACAACTGTAGTGTTTACATTGCTGGGTGGTATAATGGCTATGAGAGCTGGAACAATAAAAACAATGTTTTTTGCTGGAGGATTAATGGCAGTAACAAATCTTTTATTTGCAGTTTTAGCATGGATGGGTAAATCTGAAATTTTATTTGCTATTGCAGTTATAGCTGATGATATTACAGCTGCATTTGCAACAGTAGCATTTGTTGCATTTATATCATTGCTGGTTGATAGGACTTATACAGCAACACAATATGCTCTACTAGCTTCAATTGGTACCGCCGGTAGAACTACATTGGCCTCTTCTTCTGGAGCATTAGTTGACTGGTTAAATGGAGATTGGGGTACATTTTTTGTTTTAACAACTATAATGGTCATTCCTTCGTTAGTTTTTCTATGGCTCATTAAAGATAAAATTAAAATTAGTGCAGAATAATTTTTATTTTAAAGGTAATTTTTCAGACATCTATAAAAGACCTTCAAAGTTTTCTGAAGTGACTTCACAAATATTGTATGGAGAAAAATTTAAAATTTTATCAATAAATAAAAATTGGATTAAAATTAAAACATCATTCGATAATTATATAGGGTTTATTAAAAATGCTAAATATGTAAAAAAATTTGAACCAAATTATAAAGTAATTAATCTAAAAGCAAAAATTTTTAAAAAACCTAATTTTGGTTCAAAAAGTTGGCTTCCACTTGGATCTAAATTATCAGTTATATACGAAAATAAAAATTATGTAAAAATTGAAAAAAATAAATGGATAAAAAAAAAAGATATTAAAAATATAAGTTATAAAGAAAAAGATTTTATTAAAACCTTTAAAAAATTCTTAAATGTAAAATATAAGTGGGGAGGAAAAACATATAAAGGAATTGATTGTTCGGCTTTATTACAAATATTTTTTAATTATAATAATATATTCTATCCAAGAGATACAAAGGATCAAATAAAATATTCAAAAAAAATCATAAAAAAAGAAGGGTTCAAAAAGGGAGATATCTTATTTTGGAAAGGACATGTTGCTATGTGTTTAAATTCAAAAAAACTAATTCATGCATATGGACCTAAGAAAAAAGTTTTGATAATGCCAATAATAAAAACAATTAATATAATTCAAGAAACAGCTAAACTTAAAGTAAAAAAAGTATCTAAGATAACATATTAATTTCTACCAAAGTCGGGTTTATTAATATCTTGTTTTAACTTGATTATTTTTGATCTTACCTTTTTTGTTTGAATAAGTTTTTTTATAATTGACTTATTATTTTTAGAATTAATATCTTTTTTAAATTTATTTAAGTTTTTTATAAATAAATCAATTGCTTTAGAAATGTTGTTTTTGTTATTAAAAAAGACATCTCTCCACATAATTTCATTTGATGCTGCAATCCTAGAAAAATCTCTTAATCCACCTGCACTAAATTTTATTAATCCATAGCTTTGTTTCTTTTCAAAATCTTGCGCAGATTTAACTAAATTATATGCAATTAAGTGAGGTAAATGACTAGTTATAGAAAAAATTTTATCATGTTTTTCAGCTGACATAACAACTGTTCTTGATCCAATTTTTTTCCAAAACTTATTTATGATATTTAAATTATTTTTTAAAGTATTTTTCTCTTTGATCATTATGCACCACTTATCCTCAAAAATATTTTCTTTGCCATGTTCTGGCCCACTTACTTCTGATCCTGTTATAGGATGACTTTGAATCCAATAGATACCCTTCTTTAAAAATTTTTTAATAGTTTTAGTAGTTTCAATTTTTGAAGAGCCAATATCAGTAATCAAAGTTTTAGGTGTAATGAATTTATTAATTTTTAAAATGAGCTTTTTGTATTCACTCATTGGTGTACAAAAAATAATTAAATCTGAATTTATTACTCCATCTTTTAATGATTTTACAATTATTCCAGGTAATTTTAATTTTTTTATTTTAGTAATATTAATTTTTGATTTTTCATATACAAATATATTTTTTGCTATTTTTTTTTTTGCTATACGACGTAATAAAGATGAACCTAACAGTCCACATCCAATAATTAAAATTTTTTTCATTTTTTCAATACCTGTTTAACTACACTCATAAATTTTAAGTTTTCCTTTTTTGATCCAATAGTTAATCTCAATTTATTTTTTATATGATAACCATCTTCAGTTGACCTTAATATAATCCCTTTTTTTTTTAATCTTTCATATAAATATTTTGCCGAATATCTGCATTTTTTAAAATCAAGCAACAGAAAATTTGCAGAAACTGGATTTGAATAAATACCATAAATTTCAAGAAATTTTTTAATATTTCTTGCGTAAAATAAATTATGCTTAATAGATTTATTAATAAATTGTTTATCTTTAAGTGACTCAATTGCAGCAATTTGTGCAATACCGTTTACATTAAATGGAGGTTTAATCATATTCAAAGCATTTATTATTTTTTTAGAGCCATATCCCCACCCTACTCTTAAAGAAGCCAGTCCAAATATCTTAGAAAATGTTCTGAGAATAAAAACATTTTCATTATTTTTAAATAAATCCAAAGCTGATGAATAATCTTTATTTTTCATATATTCTGCGTAAGCATCATCGATTACTAATAAAATTTTTTTGTTTAATTTTTTTCTTAGCTGCAATACTTCTTTTCTATTAAGATAAGTTCCTGTTGGGTTATTTGGATTAGCTATAAAAACAATTTTTGTTTTTCTTGTAACTTTTTTTAAGATCTCTTTAATTGAAATTTTAAAATTTATTTCTTTTGCAAATACAACTTTTGCTCCAACAATTTTAGAATAAATTCTGTACATTAAAAAACTGTATTTTGGTAAAATTACCTCATCTTTTGGATTTAAAAATAATTGACAAATCATCTGAATAACTTCATCAGAACCTGCCCCACAAATAATTTTTTCTGAATTACACTTGTAAGTTTTTGATATTGATTTTCTTAAATCTTTAGACTTTCCATCGGGGTATTTGTCTAAAACTAAATTCTTATTTAATATCAATTTTTTTGCTTTTGGGCTTATTCCTAAAGCTGACTCATTAGCTGATAATTTTATTACTTTTTTAAGCTTCTTAATTTTTGACCTACCGGGCTTATAGGTTTCAATATTAAATTTTTTGAATTTTAGACTAATCATTTTTTAAATTTTATGAGCTCTTTATAGATAAAATAACAAATTTTTATAGAGAATAAGAGGTTTTTTTAAAAAATTGACATAATAAATAAGTTCTTGTAAAAAAAATATGCGCTGATTTAACTGAATTGCGAGCGCTTAAAAAAAACCGCTAAAATAGTTTTTTTTCTCTCAATTCAAATAAAGCCTAATTATGAATATTGATAAAAACATAAAAACATTAATTGTTAAAAAACCACTTAAATTAGATTGTGGTAAAACCATCAAAGATTTTCCAATCGCATATGAAACTTATGGTTCACTTAATTCAAAAAAAGATAATGCAATATTGGTATTTCATGCATTAACAGGAGATCAGTTTGTAACTGGGGTAAATCCTATTACTAAGAAAGATGGCTGGTGGAGTTATGCAGTAGGTCCAAATAAAGCTATAGATACAAATAAATATTTTGTTATTTGCTCAAATGTAATTGGTGGATGTATGGGTTCCTTTGGACCAAGCCACAAAGACCCCGATACTCAAAATATTTTTGGAACAAATTTTCCAGTTATTACTATTAATGATATGGTCAACGCTCAATATAATTTACTTGATCATTTTGGTATTAATAAACTATTTTCTTTAACAGGCGGTTCTATGGGGGGAATGCAAGTTCTTCAATTCATAAGTAATTTTCCTGATAAATCTAAAACTGTAATTCCAATTGCAACAACTTCAAGTCATTCAGCACAAAATATCGCTTTTAATGAATTGGGAAGGCAAGCAATTACAGCCGATAATAATTGGAAAGACGGAAATTATAGCTCTAACAATATAAACCCAGGTAAAGGATTGGCCGTAGCTAGAATGGCGGCTCACATAACTTATCTATCTAAAAAAGGTTTGCAGGAAAAATTTGGAAGAAAACTACAGGAAAGAGAAGATCTTAAATTTGGCTTTGATGCAGATTTTCAAATTGAAAGTTATTTAAGATATCAAGGTTCAGTATTTGTAGATAGATTTGATGCAAACAGCTATCTTTATATTACCAGGGCAATGGATTACTTTGATTTAACCAATCAATTTAAAGGAAATTTGTCAAATGCATTCAAAAACACAAAAGCAAAATTTTTTGTAATCTCTTTTACTTCAGATTGGCTTTATCCAACCCAAGAAAACAAGGATATTGTTATCGCTTTAAATTCAATTGGAGCTGATGTTGGATTTGTTGAAATAGAATCAGATAAAGGACACGATTCTTTCTTATTAGATGTTCCAGATTTTTTAAGCGCACTTAAAAATTTTTTAGATAAATCTTATATAGAAAATTAAATATGAAAAATGAATTTAAAGTAATAGCAGATTTAATTGAAAAAGATAAAAAAGTTTTAGATGTAGGTTGTGCTGATGGAACTTTAATGAGGTTTCTAAAGGAGAATAAAAATATCAATATTAGAGGATTAGAGATTTCAAAAGAAAAAGTTCAAGAATGTATTGCAAAAGGTTTAACTGTAATTGAAGGAAATGCTGAAAAAGACTTAAAACAATTTCCTGATAAATCATTTGATTATGTTGTTTTAAGTCAAACACTTCAAGCTTTTTTAAATCCAGAATTAGTCTTAAATGAACTTTTAAGAGTTGGAAAAAAAGCGATAGTTACCATTCCTAATTTCGGTTATTGGAAAGTAAGGTTTCATCTATTATTTAAAGGAACCATGCCAATTACTAAAACTTTACCAGAAGAATGGTATAACACTCCAAACTTACATATGTGCACTATTAAAGACTTTTTTTATTTCGTTAAATCTAGAAATATTAAAATTTTTAAATCATTAGCGTTAAATAATCTTAATACTTCATTAATAAATGAAAGAAATTTATCAATTAAAAATTTATTTGCAGATTTAGGTATATTTTTAATAGAAAAGTAACATGAGAGTTGAAATTATACCCTGTCTTCAAGATAATTACAGTTATTTAATTATTGATGATAGTAATAACTCTGCCTGTGTTGTCGATCCAAGTGAAGCTTCGCCAATAATAAATTTCTTGGAAAATAAAAGCATCAATTTAAAATATATTCTTAATACTCATCATCATTTTGATCACATTGGGGGTAATAAAGATTTAAAAAAAAAATTTGGATCAAGTGTTGTAGGTTTTAAAAAAGACTCGAACAGAATCCCTGGGATAGATATCTTGTTAGAGGATAATCAAATATGGGAGGCTGAAAACTTTAAAGCTAAAATAATTCATGTACCTGGACACACAAGTGGTCACATATGCTTTCATTTTTTTCAAGAAAAATTAGTTTTTACCGGAGATACACTTTTTTCTCTCGGTTGTGGAAGAATATTTGAAGGAACTTATGAAGAAATGTTCGACTCTTTAAACAAAATTAAATCTCTACCAGAAGAAACCAAAATTTATTGTGGTCATGAATACACTCTTAATAATTCAAAATTTTGTATCAGACATGATTCTAAAAACCTAAATTTAAAAAAAAAAATAGAAAGTTTAAAAAAACAAATTGAAGACGGTATACCCACAATCCCATCCACTATTAAGAATGAATTAGAATGTAATATATTTCTTAGAGCAAATAACTTAGAAAGTTTCTCAAAACTGAGAGATTTAAAGGATAATTTTTAGGTTATTCGGCTTGACTATATGTAAGCCCGTACTATATTGCCGTAACAAATTTTAACAATAAATACTATGTCATACGCAGTAATACAAACAGGTGGAAAACAATACAAAGTTAAATCAGGCGAAATTTTAAAGATTGAAAAACTGCCTGACTCAAAGCCTAACACAAAAATAGAATTTAAAGAAATTTTAGCTTATGGAGATGACAAAATAATTGAAGTTGGATCACCGATTGTTGTGGGAGCAAAAGTTGAGGCTAACTTAATTAAAAATGATAAAAATAGAACAATATTAGTTTTTAAAAAAAGAAGAAGACATAATTCAAGAAGAAAAAATGGCCATAGACAAGAATACTCTATGATTAAAATTAACAAGATTTTTTCAAAAGATGGTAAAATTTTATCAGAAGCTGAAAAAAAAGTTGCACCGATTAAAAAGAAAGATATAGCTTCTAAGGGAAAAAAATAATTAGGTAAATTATGGCAACAAAAAAAGCAGGTGGGTCATCAAGAAACGGACGGGATAGTGCTGGACGAAGACTTGGTGTAAAAAAATACGGTGGTGAAATTGTTATTCCTGGAAATATAATTGTTCGTCAAAGAGGAACTAAAATTTTTCCAGGTGAAAATGTAGGGATGGGTAAAGACCATTCAATTTTCTCTGTTGTAAAAGGTAAAGTGGTATTTAAGAAAACTAAAGCAGATAGAACTTTCGTTTCAGTAAAACCCAATTAGCAGTACAACTAAAATAAATGTTGTATTATGAAATTTCTAGATCAAGTAAAAATATACGTTAAAGCTGGTGATGGTGGTGATGGTTCACCAAGTTTTAGACGAGAAAAATTTATAGAATATGGTGGCCCTGATGGTGGTGACGGTGGCAAAGGCGGGTCTGTAATACTTAAATCTGAACAAAATTTAAATACATTAATAGATTATCGATATCAACAACATCATAAGGCTGATAGAGGTGAAAATGGAATGGGCCAAAATCGTACTGGAAAAAATGGAGAGAATTTAATTTTAAAAGTCCCATTAGGTACTCAAGTTTTTGAGGAAGATAATAAAACTTTAATTTATGATTTTATAAGATCAAATGAAAAATTTGTTGCTGCTACAGGTGGCAAAGGGGGATTGGGTAACACACGATTTAAAAGTTCTACCAATAGAGCGCCCAAAAAATTTACCAAAGGAACTTCAGGTGAAGAATTTATAATTTGGTTACAATTAAAAACAATTGCTGATATTGGAATTATAGGATTACCCAATGCTGGAAAATCTAGTTTACTAGCTTCAATCACAAACGCAAATCCAAAAATTGCAAATTATCAATTTACTACGTTAAACCCTAATTTAGGAGTAGCCTCATATGATAATAAAGAAATAACTATTGCAGATATTCCAGGCTTAATAGAGGGAGCACACGAAGGAACAGGGCTAGGAGTAAAATTTTTAAAACATATTGAAAGATGTAAAACTCTTTTGCATTTGATAGATATAACAAATACTGATTTGGAGAAATCTTATATTCAAGTAAAAAATGAACTAAAAAACTACAGTTCTGATCTTTTAAAAAAAAAAGAATTAATAATTTTAAATAAAATAGATCTAGTTGATCATAAAGTAGTAAAAGAAATCACTGCAGAATTTTCAAAAAAGATAAATAGAGAAATTTTAACATTATCCACATTGAAAAAAAACTCAGTTTCTAAAATTAAAGCTAAACTAATTTCTTATGTCTCTTAAAAATTCTAAAACGATTGTCATTAAGATAGGATCATCTTTATTAGTAGATAGAAATAAGAAAATAAGAAAAAAATGGTTATCAAGTTTTGCCAAGGATGTTCGAGAACTAAGGAATAAAAATAAAAAGATTATAATAGTTAGTTCAGGTTCTATTGCTTTAGGATGTATAAAAATGGATTACAATAAAAAGAGTCTTAAGTTAGATAAAAGTCAAGCTGTTGCCTCTATTGGTCAAATTGAGTTAATGAATTTATTTTCTAATACTTTTTCAAAATATAAATTAAATATTTCTCAAATTTTACTGACTCTAGAAGACACTGAAGAGCGTAGAAGATCTTTAAATGCTAAAAGAACATTTGAAAACTTATTTGATTTAAATTTTATTCCTATAGTTAATGAAAATGATACTATAGCTACAACTGAAATCAAATATGGTGATAATGATAGACTTGCATCAAGAGTGGCACAAATAACAAATGCAGATACTTTAGTCCTTCTTTCTGATGTGGATGGTTTATATACAAAAAATCCAAAAATTTATAAAGACGCTAAAATTATAAAAAAAGTAGAAAATTTAAATGAAGATTTAAAAAATATAAATCTTAGGGGAAATAATGAATTTGGAAGTGGTGGAATGAATACGAAAATAGAGGCAGCAAAAATTTGTCAACTATCTGGATGTAATATGATTATAGCGAATGGTTTATTTCTAAATCCGATTAATAAAATTATTGTGGAAAATAATTGTACTTTATTTTTATCAAAAATTTCCAAACTAGATGCTAGAAAAAAGTGGATTATAAGTTCTATTTCTCCGAAAGGTGCATTAATTATAGATGATGGTGCAAAAAAAGCTTTAAAAAATGGGAAAAGTTTATTGGCAGCTGGTATTAAAAAAGTGAGTGGCAAATTTAATAAAGGTGATCACATAAAGATACTGGATAAAACTAATAAAGAATGTGCTAGAGGATTGTCCTCATTTTCATCTAATGAAGTTGAAAAAATAATAGGTCACCATTCTAAAGAAATTGAAAAAATACTGGGCTATATTTCA
>CABYXD010000010.1 GCA_902522895.1 uncultured Pelagibacteraceae bacterium | reverse complement strand
AAAGAATTTTTAGGCGAAATACCAATAAACCCAGAAATTGGAAAAACTGGTGATGATGGAAAACCAATAGTGGAGTCTAATCCAAATCATGAGATTTCAAAAATATACTTAGAATTTGCAAATAAGATTAAATCAACTTATCTTTGAGATCAAAGGCACTCATTAATTCATTCCATTCTCTTTTAGATAACCCTGAACTATCAACATCAATTTTTTCACCTTTGATAAGTTTTTGAATTATTATTTTGCCTTTTGCAGAAACTTCTGTACCGCCTACTCTATAATCCATGAACGCATCATAGGTAATTGGAACCCATTTTTTAACAGTATCTAACATAATGTCTGCATAAACTCTTATTTCATATTGTGCATGACTGTCTGCTCTAAGCCTTAAAAAATTCATTAAATTTAATAAGTCAGTTTTCCAGTACCACTGCGTATAAGTATTTAAAGTTAAATTCATTCTTGCAAGCTCTCTTGCCAAACCTTTTTTGTTTTCATCAATAGTTGAACCATCAAATCTTTCATTAAGCATCATCTCATAATTATCATAAGTTCTTTCGGCATCATTTTTTAAAATTTCTAAAACCTCTTTTGCCTGTTCTCCTTCAACAACATCTCCCCTTCCTTGTCTATTGCTTGATGATTGGGCAGCAAGATTTTCTTTAGTTGGTAAATAAAACTCTTTATCTAAAATAGAATATCTTGCAGAATATTCATTAACATTTGCTGTTCTATGTCTAATCCATTGACGGGCTATAAATATTGGAAGTTTAACATGATATTTTATTTCACACATTTCAAATGGTGTGCTATGCCAATGTCTCATTAAATATTTTATGAGACCACTATCTGTAGAAACTTGCTTAGTCCCTTTTCCATATGAAACCCTAGCTGATTGAACAATTGAGGTGTCATCACCCATATAATCTATCACTCTTACAAATCCATGGTCTAAAGCTGGAATTGCCTCATAAAGAATTTTTTCAAGATGAGGGGCGGTAACTCTTTTTGTTGGGTTTTGTTGAGATTGTTGGTCTTTAATATCTTGTAACTGATCTTTAGTTAATTTCATGATTTTTATTGAATCTTCTTCAATTGCTTTTATATTAATAGTGTTGGCTTGCCAACTACGACGATAAACGAATTTCGTAATAACCATTGCGGACGTGGGGGCAGTACCCACCACCTCCACCATTTACAACTTATGGGGGTGAACTAGAATCGACGAGTGACTAAAGGCTATTCTTTCGTTCGGAATTGTTCCTCCGCAAAGGGCTAATTTATAATTGCTAACGAAAGTTACGCACTTGCTGCTTAATTAACTTTGTTAATTAGGTAAACGGGGTCCGGGGCACCTGGCAACAGAACGCCCCCTTAATTAATTAAAAATATTCTATTTTTTAAGTTCTGCTTGGGCTGCAGCCAATCGTGCAATTGGGACCCTATAAGGTGAGCAAGAAACATAATTTAAACCAGCTTTGGAGCAAAAATCTATACTTTTTGGATCACCGCCGTGTTCACCACAAATTCCAAGCTTTAACTTTTTATTTTGGTTTTTTCCTTTTTCAACAGCAATTTCAATTAAATCTGCAACACCTTCGTCGATTGAAACAAAAGGATCAACTAAAAAAATTTTATTATCTAAATAATCATTCAAAAATTTACCACTATCATCTCTACTAATACCAAAAGTTGTTTGAGTTAAATCATTCGTCCCAAAACTAAAAAACTCAGCATGTTTAGCTATTTCTTTAGCTTTTATTGCTGCTCTAGGAAGTTCAATCATTGTTCCAACAATAAATTCAATTTTAACTTTATATTTTTTTTGAACTTCTCTAGCAATTTTAATAACTAAATCTTTCATAATCTTTATTTCTGCTTCTGTAGAAACTAATGGAATCATAATTTCAGGAAAAGCTGATTTAATCTTATTTTTTTTTAATTCTACTAAAGCTTCAAATATTGCTCGACATTGCATTTCATAAATTTCAGGATAAGAGATGCCAAGTCTACAGCCTCTATGGCCTAACATTGGATTTTGTTCATGTAACTCTTCTATTCTTGTTTCTAACTCTTCAACTGACAAACCTACTATATTTGCTACTTCTTTTATTTCTTTGTTGGTGCGTGGTAAAAATTCATGAAGAGGGGGGTCTAATAGCCTAACTGTAACTGGTAGACCACTCATAATTTTAAAAATTTCAATAAAATCTTTTTTTTGGTGTGGCAAAAGTTTACCAAGTGCTTTTGCTCTATCATCTAAAGTTTTGGACAAAATCATTTCACGAACAGATAAAATTCTTTCTTCATCAAAAAACATATGTTCTGTTCTACATAGACCTATGCCTTCTGCTCCAAAATCTTTTGCTATTTTTGTATCATTAGGAGTTTCTGAATTAGATCTAATATTTAATTTTCTAAAACTATCGGCCCAAGACATTAATTTAGAAAAATATCCAGAAATTTCAGGTTTTATGGTTGCAACCTTTCCCAATATAACTCTACCAGTTGATCCATCAATTGTTATAATTTCACCCTCTTTAATTTCCATAGATGCAGTTTTAAATGTTTTTTTTTCATAATTTATATCAATTTCACTTGAACCAGAAACACATGGCCTGCCCATACCTCTAGCAACTACTGCAGCATGACTTGTCATGCCTCCTCTTGCAGTTAAAATTCCTTTTGCTGCATGCATTCCTTGAATGTCCTCTGGAGATGTTTCTACTCTGACCAAAATTGTATCTTGCATCATTCCAGTTAATCTTTCCGCTTCTTCTGATGTAAATACCACTTTCCCACTTGCAGCACCTGGAGAAGCTGGAAGACCATTGGCTATTACATTTATTAAACTTCTTTCATCTAAAGTAGGATGAAGCAAGGTATCTAATGAATTAGAGTCGATTCTAAGTACAGCTTCCTTTTTTGAAATTAGTTTTTCTTTTACCATATCTACTGCTATCTTTACCGCTGACTTAGCAGTTCTTTTTCCAGATCTTGTTTGAAGCATCCAAAGTTTTTTATTTTCTACAGTAAACTCTACATCTTGCATATCTCTGTAATGTTTTTCTAGTATCTTTAAAATTTTATGTAATTGTTTGTATACATTCGGCATAGACTCCTCCATTGAAGGTGATTTTACTTTTGCTTGCTGCCTTGCTTTTTTTGTGATGTATTGAGGAGTTCTTGTGCCAGCTACAACATCTTCGCCCTGTGCATTAATTAAATATTCGCCATATATTTCATTTGAACCATCTGAAGGATTTCTTGTAAATACCACACCAGTCGCACAATCTTGACCCATATTACCAAAAACCATCGACTGTACATTTACAGCCGTTCCCCATTCGACTGGGATTTGATTTAATTTTCTATAAACTTTTGCTCTATTACTTTCCCAAGATAAAAATACAGCACTGATTGCACCAAACAATTGTTCAAAAACACTCTGTGGAAAATCTTTTTTTGATTTTTCTCTAACAGTTCTTTTAAAATCTTCTATTAATCCATCCCAATCGTTTTCATCAAGATCAGTATCTAAAAGCACTCCTTTTGTAAGTTTATAATTTTCAATTAACTCTTCAAAATGATATCCCTCAACTCCCATCACTACATTCCCATACATTTGAATAAATCTTCTATAACTATCTTTAGCAAATCTACCGTTAGAAGTTTTTTTAGCTAATGCTTTTACAGTTTTGTCATTTAACCCAAGATTTAAAATTGTATCCATCATTCCAGGCATTGACACTCTTGCTCCTGATCTTACTGAAAGTAATAAAGGATTATTTAAATCACCAAATTTTTTTGAAACATTTTTTTCTATAACTTTTAACTCATTTTTGATCTGATTTACTAAATTTTTATTTAACTTTTTTTTATTTTTATAAAAAAGCTCACATACTTTAGTTGAGATAGTAAATCCAGGTGGTACCGGGAGTCCAATTCTTCCCATTTCTGAAAGGTTTGCACCTTTGCCTCCTAAAAATTCTTTAGAATTTTTAATTTTCTTACTATATTTAGAATTAAAATTTAAAATTAGTTTTTTCATTAGTGGGCGTCGATCAAAGAAAAATTTACATAATTATCAAATGTTTTACATAACATTTGAATTAGTTCTAGCCTATTTTTTTTTATTATAAAGTCTTTCTCATTTACTATTACATTATCAAAAAAATCGAAGATTAAATTTTTTGAATCTGCTAAATTAATCAGAGATTGCTCAAAATTTTCATCTTTATTTATGTTTGAGAAGTAATTTCTTAATTCGTTGATCTTTTCATATAAATCTTTTTCAATTTCTGTTTTAAAAATGCCAGGGTCAGTTGTATTTGATAAATCAAGCTTTTGGTCCTTTAACTCACTTTCTAATATATTTGATGCTCTTTTATAACTTGAAATAAGATCAATACCATTCGGCTTACTAATTATTTTATTTAAACTTTTCGCTTTACCAAAAATAATTACAGATTGATCTAAATTGAAAGAACTTGTTGATGCCAATATAATGTCATGGCGAATTTTTTCATCTTTCATAAAAAATTTTAGTCTTTCCATTAAAAAGTCCGTCAACTCTTTTTGTAAAAGTTTATTCTTAAATTCAAAACCCTGATTAGAGTATAAACTAATAGAATAACTAATTAGATCTCTTAATTTAAAATCTTTTTTATTTTCAACTATTATTCTTATTGTGCCTAATGCTAATCTTCTTAAAGCATATGGATCTTTGGAACTTGTTGGTTTTTCATTTATTCCAAAAAAACCTACTAATGTATCTATTTTATCTGCTAATGATAAGGCAATGCTAAAAGGTTTTTTGGGTATTTTAGAATTAAATCCTACTGGTAAATATTGCTCAGTTATTGCAAGCGAAATATCTTTATCAAAACCTTGGACATTTGCAAAGTGACCACCCATTACACCCTGAAGTTCAGGAAATTCACCAACTAGATCTGAAACTAAATCCACTTTACATACAGATGCTGATAGTTCTACTTTCTCTTTACTAATAAGCAAATGATCTGAAATCATTCCTCCAAGTTTTCTCATTCTTTGGACTTTGTCAAAATAAGTTCCCAATCCTTTAAAATAATTCATAGATTTTAATTTTGAAACTCTCTTAACTAAATTTTGAGATTTATCTTTTTGCCAAAAAAATTCTGCATCACTAAGTCTTGCATCCACAACTCTTTCATTTCCTAATTTTATATAACCTTTTTTATCTTTTTGATTTGTTACAACTAAAAATTCGTTGGTAAGATTGCCTTTTGAGTCAAAAGTTGGAAAATATTTTTGGTGATACTGCATTGTAATTATTAAAATTTCTTTTGGAATATCAAGAAACTTTCTATCAAATTCACAAACAATTACATTTGGTTGATCTGTCAAATCAACAACTTCATCTAATAATTCGATATTGTTTTCAATATTTATATTTTTATTTTTTAAAATTACATTTAACTTTTTTTCTATAAATTTTTTTCTTTCATTATGATCTATAATAATACTGTTTTTTTTAAAAAAATTTTTGTATTCTTTAAATGAAGAAAACATTTTTTTCTTTTCCTCAAATTCTTTATCAATAAAAGTCGAATTTGATGAATTCAGGTGATGAAAATTAAAGGCTAATTTTTTTTTATTAAATATAGCTAATATTGACTTTAATGGTCTACCCCAATTTAAATCAAATTCACCCCATCTCATTGACTTTTTCCATTGAATTTTTTGTAATATTTGTGGAACATATTCCTCCAAAACAGCATGGGTATTAAGTTTTTTTGATTTGGTTTTAAAGAAATAAAACTCACCTTTTTCTGTTTTTTTTTTAAAAAGGTCCTTTTTAGATATTTCATTTGATTTCATAAATCCTTCCAAAGCTATTTCTGGAGCATTAATATTAGGTCCTTTAATTTCCTCAGATTTAATAACTGCATAATTTTGAAGACCTTCAAACACAACTATCAATCTGTTAGGTGTTGAATATGATGAGCTTTTTTTGAAAGAAATAAATTTTTTATGTAACAATTCATTTAAGCTAACTAATAAATCTTTTCGTAATTTCTTTTGAAGAGATGAGGGAATCTCTTCACTAAATAATTCTAAAAAAAATTCTGACATTTAGTTTTGATTATCTAACCAAATTACTGCTACAGCTTTTGTAATATCTCTTATTCTGCCTATATACCCGGCTCTTTGAGCTACACTAATTGCTCCTCTGGCATCTAAAATATTAAATACATGGCTTGCTTTTAGACACTGATCATATGCAGGTAATGAAATTTTTTTTTCTATAAGAGATTTTGCTTCAATTTCGTGCATATCAAACATTTTTAATAAACTATCTACATTTGCATGTTCAAAATTATATGCTGAAAATTCTTTTTCGGCTTGATGAAAAACATCTCGATATTTTACTCCCTCATCATTCCATAATAAATCATAAACATTTTTTTGTTGTTGCGTGAACATGCATATTCTTTCTAAACCATAAGTAATCTCTACTGAAACAGGTTTACATTCGTGTCCCGCCATTTGTTGAAAGTATGTGAACTGCGTTATTTCCATACCATCACACCATACTTCCCAACCTAAACCCGATGCACCTAAAGTCGGACTTTCCCAATCATCTTCAACAAATCTTATATCATGATCCTTATAATTGATTCCAATAATTGATAAACTATTAAGGTATAACTTTTTTATATTATCCGGTGAAGGTTTTATTAAAACTTGAAATTGATAGTAATGTTGTAATCTATTAGGATTATCGCCATATCTTCCATCTGTCGGTCTTCTAGAGGGTTGCACATAAGCAACCTTCCATGGTTTTGGACCAAGAGATCTAAGAGTTGTGGCTGGATGAAATGTTCCAGCACCTACTTCAATATCATATGGCTGCAAAATTATACATCCTTTTTTACTCCAAAACTTTTGGAGATTTAAAATAGTTTCTTGAAATGATTGAAATTTTTTTTTTTTATTTCTTATTTTAGAAACCATATCTTTTCCAGATTGACCTTTCGTCTAATAAGTTAGCTAATTGATCAACTTGATTATTCGAAGAGGAAAGCTTTTGACTTAACCAACCTTTCGGTTTTTCAAATTTTTTAATTATAACACTCTCTCCAAATTTTTCTTTTAAAATGTCATGAGCATTCCCTATCCCATCTATTAGTCCCAAATCTTTAGCTTTACTACCTGACCAAAATTCTCCTGAAAAAAGTTCTACTTCTGATTTATTTAACTTAGAGCCTCTGCTTTTTTCAACAACATCTATGAAATCTTTATGTAAATCTAATTGTATTTTTTTTAATCTTTCAATGTCTTCATTTTTTTCCTCAAGAAATGGGTCTAGTGTACTTTTATTCTTACCTGCAGTATGGACTCTTCTTTCAACACCAATCTTTTTTATCAATTCAGTAAATCCGAATGAAGAATAAATAACTCCAATAGATCCTATTATAGAGCTTGAATTTGCATAAATCTCATCACCTGCACAAGCAATTAGATAGCCACCTGATGCAGCTACATCTTCAGCAAATACTATTACTTTTTTTTTATTTTTTTTTGCTTCCCTTCTAATAAAACTATAAATTAAATGTGACTGTACAGGCGATCCACCAGGTGAATTTATTGTAATTGCTACTGAAGAGGCTTTTTTTAGAGAAAAAGCCTTTTTTATAAGCTCTTCTTGCCCTGCAAAGTCTATACCTTGTTTAAATTTTCCAACATTTCCCACAACTCCACTTAATCTTAAATGGGCTACAACCTTTTTTTTTTTTAAAAAAGAGAACATTATTATTTCTTATAGAATTATTTATTGAATATAAAGACTACTTATAATTGAAGAATTGGGTGCGTCAATTGATAAGTAATATATATATCTCAATTATACTAATTTAAATTTATAATGGGAACAGTAGTACAGCTAAAAAATCAAATAAACGACTCATATTTTCAATTGAAAAATTCTGTTGAGGATAAACTTGTTCTAACTGAAGAAAAAATAAAATCTAAATTGACTAGTGAAGTAAAGTTGGTCGAAAAAATGACTGACTACCATATAAAAACTGGGGGCAAAAGATTAAGAGCCCTATTAACTCTAGGTGCTGCAAAATTATGTGGTTACTCAAAAGGTTCAAGAGATGTAAATTTAGCTGCTTGTGTAGAGTTAATACATAGTGCAACTTTAATGCATGATGATGTGATTGATAATGGAGCTTTGAGAAGAGGAAAAGAAACTTTAAATAAAGTTTGGGACAACCAGTCTTCGGTTTTAATTGGTGATTATTTACTTAGCAGATGTTTCGAAATGATGGTTGAAGACGGTAATTTAGAAGTGCTAAAATTATTATCTTCAACATCGTCTAAGATAGCTCAAGGAGAAGTTTTACAACTTCAACATAAAGGTGAGGTTGATATGCTAGAGGAAACATATCTAAAAATTATTTCTGCAAAAACTGCTGAGCTATTTGCTGCCGCAACAAAAGTTGGTGCAATATTATCAGATGTCGGAAATAAAGAAAAAGATGCACTTGAGTTTTATGGTAGAAATCTTGGACTTACTTTTCAAATTGCTGATGACACACTTGATTATAATTCTGAACTTAAATTATTTGGAAAAGTAATTGGTCAAGATTTTTTTGAAGGAAAAATTACTCTTCCTGTTATTTTGCTTTTTCAAAAACTAGACATTATAGAAAAAAAAAAATTAAATAATATTTTTAATAAAAAGATAAGAACTAAAGATGATTTTGATAAAACAATTTCTTTAATTAAAAAATATAAAATTATAGAAGAATGCTATCAGAAGGCTCAGCATTATATAAATCTTGCTTCAAATTCTTTAACTGTGTTTGGAGATTCAAAAGAAAAAGAAATTCTTAAAAGTCTTACTTCTTTTAGTTTGGCTAGAAATTTTTAAGGACTTAATAAAAATCTGATCCAATCACCATTATCATTTTTGGTGTACTTAAGTCTTTCGTGTATCCTGTTATCTCCATCTAGCCAAAACTCAAAATTTAAAGGAGATAGATTCCAACCTGACCAATGACTGGGTCTAGGAACTTTATTTTCATCATCATATTTTTTTTTATATTTTTCTATTGAGTTTATCAATTGATCTCTGTTATCTAATTTTTCACTTTGATTTGAAGCCCAAGCACCTATTCTACTTTCGTAACCTCTAGAATTATAATACACATCAGCCACCTTATCTTCCACCAATGATACTGTTCCGCTAATTCTTATTTGTCTTAAAATGCTTTTCCAATGAAAACACATTGCAGCTTTAGGGTTTTCTTTTAATTCATTTCCCTTTTGACTATTTAAGTTAGTATAGAAGATAAATCCATTTTTATTAAAATCTTTCAACAAAACCATTCTCACAGATGGATAATTATTTTTATCTGAGGTCGCTAATGCTACTGCATTAGGATCGTTGAGTTCTGATTTTTTTGCCTCCTCCATCCATGTTTTAAATAACTCAAATGGATCATCTAGATCTAAAAAACAGTTATTAAGGCCAAGTGAGTTTTTTTGATTCATAATTTAAACAAAATAATCTATATAATATAAATAATGTCATTTAATACTTTTGGAAAGCTATTTCGTTTCTCTACTTGGGGTGAATCTCATGGGCCTGCAATTGGCTGTATCGTTGATGGTTGTCCACCCAACATAAGCTTAAAAGAACAAGATATTCAAGTAGAACTAGATAAACGAAAACCTGGGCAATCAAAATTTACAACTCAAAGAAAAGAAGATGATAAAGTTCAGATATTGTCTGGTGTGTTTGAGGGTAAAACAACTGGAACACCAATTTCTCTAATTATTTACAATAAAGATATTAGATCAAAAGATTATCAGAATATCAAAGATAAATTTAGACCAGGACATGCAGATTATACTTACTTTAAAAAGTATGGAATAAGAGATTATAGAGGTGGAGGAAGGTCTTCTGCAAGAGAGACAGCAGCTAGAGTTGCTGCGGGTGCAATAGCTAAATTAGTTTTGAAAAAAAAATTAGGTAAAAAATTTAAAGTTATTGGCGCAGTTATTCAATTGGGAATATTAGGATGTGACACAAATCAATGGGACGATAAATTAATTAATAGAAATCCATTTTTCTGTCCTGATAAATCAATGATCAAACTTTGGGAAAAATATTTACTAGGAATTAGAAAATCTGGGTCTTCATGTGGGGCCGTAATAGAAATAAGAGCAAGAGGTATACCGGTGGGGCTTGGAGCTCCTATTTATTCAAAATTAGATTCTGATATTGCTTCAGGATTGATGAGTATAAATGCTGTTAAAGGTGTTAATATTGGTTCTGGAATGAATTCAGCTCAACTAAGTGGAGAACAAAACTCAGACGAAATTTCTCAAAAAGGTAAAAAATTAAAATTTGACTCTAATAATGCTGGTGGAATTTTAGGTGGCATATCAAGTGGCCAAGAAATTATTGCTTCTTTTGCGGTCAAGCCTACTTCTTCAATTTTAACTACTAGAAAAACAATTAATAAATTTGGTAAAAACACCACAATTTCAGTTAAAGGCAGACATGATCCTTGTGTTGGTATAAGAGCTGTACCAGTTGGAGAGGCGATGATGTGTTGTGTTTTATTAGACCACTACCTTATGAATAAAGCTCAATGTAATTGAAAATAACATTAATTTTTCACTACTTTAATAGAGTCTTTTGTAAATAAAATATTCAAGATTTTTTTTGAAATTTCAGACGAACTAAGGCCAGCTTTTTCATACATTTTTTTTGGATTATCTTGTTCAATGAATGTATCGGGTAATGTCATTGATCTAAATTTTAATCCTTTATCAAATATACCTTTATCAGAAAGTAAATTTTCTACATGAGAACCAAAACCACCAATCGATCCTTCCTCTATAGTTATCATTACTTCATGTTCTCTAGCACATTTTAAAATTAATTCCTGATCTAAAGGTTTTGCAAATCTAGCATCAATAATCGTAGTTAAAATACCTTTATTTTTTAATTCCATAGCTGCTAATTTACATTCTTCAAGCCTTGTTCCTAAACTCAAAATACAAACTTGCTTTCCTTCTTGAATGACTCTTCCTTTACCAATAACAATTTTTTCATCTATTGAAGGAAGTTGAATTCCTATACCTGTACCTCTAGGGTATCTGATTGCACAAGGTTTATCGTTAATATCAACTGATGTATTTATCATTCTTACTAATTCAGCTTCATCACTAGCAGCCATTACAATAAAATTAGGTAAAGTTGATAAATAAGTAATATCAAACGAACCAGCATGAGTTGATCCATCCGCCCCCACTAAGCCAGCTCTATCTATCGCAAATCTTACTGGTAAACTCTGAATAGCTACATCATGAACAACTTGATCGTAAGCTCTCTGTAAAAAAGTAGAATAAATTGCTGCATAAGGTTTGAATCCTTCGGTAGCTAAACCAGCAGAAAAAGTTACTGCATGTTGTTCGGCTATACCAACATCAAACATTCTTTTAGGGAATTCTTTTGCAAAAATATCCATTCCTGTGCCACCCGGCATTGCAGCTGTAATTCCAACAATTTTACTATCTTTTTGAGCATGCTTAACTAATGTATTAGCAAATACTTTTGTATAAGCGGGTAGATTGCTACTACTTTTGATCTGTTCACCAGTTTCAACATTAAATTTTGAAACACCATGATAGTGGTCTGTAGCCTTTTCAGCGTATGAATACCCTTTTCCTTTTTGTGTTTTAATATGTATCATAATTGGACCATCATGTTTAGAGTCTCTTGCATTTTTTAATATTGGTAAAAGTGTTGTTAAATCATGTCCGTCGATTGGGCCCACATAATAGAAACCTAATGAATTAAACAAAGTACCACCTGTAACAGCAGAGCGTAAAAAATCTTCAGCTTTACCTGCTTTAGCACTAAATCTTTTTGAAAATGCAGAAGTAATTAATTTAAATGTCTCTCTTAAACTAAAATAAATTTTTCCAGTAAATAGTTTTGCCAGGTACGTTCTCATTGCGCCTACTGGTTTAGCAATAGACATATCGTTATCATTCAAAATTACAATCATTTTAGTTTTAGAAGCTCCTGCATTATTCATTGCTTCATATGCCATCCCTGCACTTATTGCTCCATCACCAATTACAGCTATTACATTTGATGATTTGTTTGCTAATTTATTTGCTTCTGCAATACCTAATGCTGAAGATATAGAAGTTGAGCTGTGAGCAGCTCCAAAAGGATCATATTCACTTTCAGATCTTTTTGTAAATCCAGACAATCCATTTCCTTGTCTCAAAGTATGAATTTTATTTTTTCTTCCTGTTAAAATTTTGTGAGGGTAAGATTGGTGTCCTACGTCCCATATTAATTTATCATTAGGAGTATCGAAAACATAGTGAAGAGCAACACTCAACTCAACTACACCTAGACCTGCCCCCAAATGACCGCCCGTTTGGGATACAGCTTTAATCATTTCATTTCTTACTTCATCAGACACTTTTTGCAGGTCGTTCTCTGAAAGTCTTCTTAAATCTGATGGAAAATTTATGCTGTTTAAAAATTTATAATCCTGTTTCATTTCTCTCTTTTTAATATGTAATTTATTGTTTCTTTAGTATTTTTAGAGTTTGATCCATACTTTTTTAAATTTTTATTCACATTTAAAATAATCTTATTACAGTATTTAACTGCATTAGTATATCCTAGTAAACTTATTAATGTAGCTTTACCTTTTTTTTGATCTTTACCAGTTTTTTTTCCTGCTTTTTTAGAATTACCTTTAAAATCAATTAAATCATCAGCTATTTGAAATAATAAACCAATGTTTAATCCTATATTTTCAAAAAATTTTATTTCTTTTTTGCTTTTATTTTTGATAATTGCAGGAGCTGCACAACAAAAACTAAATAATTTTCCAGTTTTTTTCTTTTCCATTTCAATAATCTTATTTTTTGATATTTTTTTTTTTTCATAACTAAGATCTAAATATTGACCACCAGCAATTCCTAAATGCCCTGAGCACTCAGATAATTTCTTAATTAGATTAATTTTAGTTCTTTCTTTTATTTTTAAATTATGATTTGATAAAATTTCACATGCCATTGTTTGTAAAGAATTTCCTGCCAGAATAGCTGTGGACTCACCAAATTTAACATGAGTTGACGGCTTTCCTCTTCTTATATTGTCATCATCCATGCAGGGTAAATCATCATGAATAAGAGAGTATGCGTGAATACATTCAACAGCTGCGCCAATTATTATTAAAGTTTTATAATTAATAGAAAATAAAGATCCAATATCAATTAAAATTTTAGATCTAATTTTTTTTCCACCAGGAAATAGACCATATTTCATTGCTGAAGTTAATTTGGAGTTGTCTTGATTATTTAGAAAATTTTTTAAAAAGAGATTTGTATCCTTTGCAATTTTATCGAGCTTTTTTTTCATTTTTTATTAATAATTTTTTTAATCTTGTTAATTGTTTCTTCGTTAATATTTTTAAAATCTTTATGAAACTTTTTTTCTATTATTTTATTCAATTTTAATAATTCCTGATATCTTTCTACTGAATTATTAAGATCTTTCTCACTTTCTAGAGAGACTAATATTTTGTTAGCTTGATCTGTTAGTTCTTCAAGCGAACGCAAGTCATTATCAAGTGGTAAATCTTTATCTTTCATATAATAATAATTATTAATACATGAAATCTATTCAATCAAATATCAAAAAAGCTAAAAAATATTTAGATAATAAGCACTGTATAGGTGTACCAACAGAGACTGTGTATGGTTTAGCAGGAAATGCCTATTCAGACATTTCTGTAAAAAAAATATTCAATCTTAAAAGAAGACCTGTAAATAACCCATTAATAGTTCATTATTTTAATTTAAATAAACTTAAAGAAGATTGTCATATTAACAGTAATTTTATTAAGCTTTATAAAAAATTTTGTCCTGGCCCCATTACATTTATTTTAAAGTTAAAAAAGAACTCGAAAATTTCTAAAATTGTAACTAACAAAAAAAATAGTCTTGCTGTGCGTTTTCCAAAACACTCGTTATTTAGAAACTTGCTTAAAAATTTAGATTATCCTCTTGCGGCCCCAAGTGCAAATATATCTAATAGATTAAGCGCTGTAAAAGCTTCAGATGTAATTGAGGAGTTTGGATCAAGAATTAAATATGTTCTTGACGGTGGAAGGTGTCAAATTGGTGTAGAGTCAACAATTATAAATTTATTAAATAAACCAACTTTATTAAGATTTGGTGGATTGGATATTTCAGAAATAAATAAAGTCCTTAAGAAAAAAATTTTGATAAAAACTAATTCAAAAAATAAAATTGCACCTGGTCAATCCCCCTTACATTATTCACCTGGTATTCCATTAAGAATGAATGCTAAAAAACCAAAAAAAAAAGAGGCTTTTGTATTAATAAAAAAAAGAGGGGTTAATTATAATAATTATTACTATTTGAGTAAAAAAAATGACCTTAAACAGTCTGCTAAAAATTTATACTCATTGCTAAGAAAAATTAAAAAGGATGGTTATAAAATGGTCGCAGTTGAAAAAATTCAAAACAAAGGAATTGGCAGAACAATAAATGATAGATTAAATAAAGCTTCAAAATATTAAATATAAATTATGATTGAAGTAATTAATTTATCAAAATCTTTTCAAAATAACAAAGCGGTAAACAATATTAACTTTGAAATTGGTAAAAATGAAATTATTGGATTACTTGGTCCTAATGGATGTGGAAAAACGACGACCATAGCGATGATACTTGGTCTACTAAAACCAACTAAAGGGAAAATTTTAATCAATAAAAAAAATATCGAGAATCATAGAATTGAACTTTTACATAAAATGAATTTTATTTCACCTTATATTGAATTGCCAAAAAAACTAACCGTGAAACAAAACTTAATTGTTTATGCTAAACTTTATAATGTTAAAAAGATTGATGAGCGTATTGAATATTTATCATCAACTTTAAGACTTGATAAGATTATAAATAGTTTAACTGGAGAACTTTCGTCTGGTCAAAAAAATAGAGTAAGTTTAGCAAAATCATTAATAAATAATCCCTCCGTTTTGTTACTAGACGAACCAACTGCTTCTTTAGATCCTGAAACAGGTAATTTTATTAGATCTTTTTTAGAGGACTATATAAAACAAAAAAATATATCAATACTTCTTGCATCACACAATATGGAAGAAGTTAAGAGATTATGCACATCAGTAATGATGATGAAAAATGGAAATATAATAGATCAAGGAGCTCCTAGTGAATTAATAAAAAAACATGGTAGAAAAAATTTAGAAGAAGTTTTTTTAAAACTTGCAAGGACAGAACATGAGTTTTAATAGAATGTATGGTCTTTTTTTAAGACATTTTTTTTTAATAAAAAGCTCATTTCCAAGAATTTTAGATTTAATATATTGGCCATCTATTCAAATAATACTATGGGGTTTTATTTCAAAATTTTTTTCAGCTTATAGTGATTATTATAATAATACAGTTGGAATAATACTTACATGTGCAATACTTTATGATTTTTTATTTAGATCAAGTATTAGTTTTAATATGTTATTTTTAGAGGAAATATGGAGCAGAAACTTTACCAATTTATTCATTGCACCAATGAAAATTAGTGAAATT
Organism: uncultured Pelagibacteraceae bacterium; assembly: GCA_902522895.1. Classification (GTDB taxonomy): domain Bacteria; phylum Pseudomonadota; class Alphaproteobacteria; order Pelagibacterales; family Pelagibacteraceae; genus Pelagibacter. Next base: position 3,680 of record CABYXD010000010.1, on the reverse strand, counting down.
ATTATTTCATTAGTTTTCACTGCTTTAATAAGAACCTTGATAGGATTAGTTCCAGCGATTTTATTAACATCACCTTTGTTTGGAATTTCAATTCTAAATTTGGGAGTTCCATTGTTTTTTTTATTCTTAAGTTTGTATATTTTTGGAATTACACTTGGGCTGTTTGTAAGTTCAGGGCTGATAAGATTTGGACCTTCATTTGAGAATATTGCATGGTCATCATTATTTTTATTAGCCCCGTTAGGATGCATATATTACCCTATTGAAATATTACCAGAATTTTTCCAGATTTTGGCAAAAGGATTACCTTTGGTTTACATTTTTGATGAAACTAGGAATATATTAGTTAATAATTTTGTTAATTTTGAAAATATTTTATACGCTTTTTATTTAAATGCTATTTACCTTTTAATTGGCATTAGTTTGTTTTACTTTTCTTTTTCGATGGCAAGAAAAAAAGGGTCTTTAATTAATATGGGTGAATAAAATGGTGCGCCTGCTAGGAGTCGAACCCAGAACCTCCTGATCCGAAGTCAGGCGCTCTATCCAGTTGAGCTACAAGCGCATATAGTATTAATATTACATTTTATGGAAAAAAACATTAATTTAATAGTTCTAGAAAATGAAAATAATCTTCGAGTAGATGTGTTAATCAATAAAAGAGAGAAGTTAATTAGCAGAACCAGAATTAAAAATTTAATATTGAAAGAAAAATTGATGCTAAATAATGAAATTATAAAAGATCCCTCAAAAAAAGTTAATACCGGTGATAAATTAAATTTACAAATTCCCGAACCTAAGAAAACTTCTTTAAAACCTTATGCTTATAAATTAGAAATTACTTATGAAGATGAAGATCTTTTGATAATAAATAAACCAGCAGGAATAGTTATGCACCCCGGTGCTGGTAATTACGATAAAACGATAGTCAATGCATTAATACATAATGATAAAGACTCTCTTTCAACCATTGGTGATGAACTTAGACCAGGAATAGTTCACAGAATCGATAAAAATACATCTGGCTTAGTTGTTATTGCAAAAAATAACGAAACTCATGAAAATTTATCAAAGCAATTTAGTGACCATACAATAATAAGAGTGTATCAACTATTAATATGGGGTAAATTGAAACCTTCATCTGGTAAAATTGAAACCTTAATATCGCGTAGCTCAAGGAATAGACAATTGATGGAAGTTAATAGATCAAAAGGGAAACGAGCTATAACTAATTATAAAACTTTAGAAGTGTTTGAAAATAATAAATCACCTACTTTAAGTTTAGTAGAATGTAAATTGGAAACTGGTAGAACTCATCAAATAAGAGTTCATATGGCTCATTTGGGAAATAGTATTGTAGGAGATGATAAATATAAAAAAAAATATAAAAAAATAAAAAATATTGATTTAGATCTTGAGATTTTAATTTCAAAATTAAATAGACAGTTTTTGCACGCTAAAACTCTTGGTTTTATTCACCCTAAAACTAATGAAGAGATGAACTTTTCCTCAATTTTACCCAAAGAATTGAATAATCTATTAATAATGCTTAGAAATACTAACAAATAAATCATTGAATATTTAATATAGTTAATTAAATAAATACAGCTATGAATACTACAATAAATAATTTGCCTGCTCTTTCTAATGAAGGAGGACTATCAACATACTTGGATCAAATTAAAAAATTTCCAATGTTAGCTGCTGAAGAGGAATATATGTTGGCCAAAAATTGGAAAACAACTGGAAACATAAAAGCTGCTGAAAAGCTTGTTACTAGCCACTTAAGATTAGTTGCAAAAATAGCTATGGGTTATAAGGGCTACGGCTTACCAGTTAATGAAATGATTTCTGAGGGTAATGTTGGTTTAATGCAAGCTGTTAAAAAATTTGAACCTGAAAAAGGATTTAGACTGGCAACTTATGCGATGTGGTGGATCAAAGCATCAATACAAGAATATATTTTAAGATCATGGAGTTTAGTTAAAATTGGAACAACAACTGCACAAAAAAAATTATTTTTTAATCTGAAAAAAATTAAAAATCAAATTGCACCTCAGTCTGAAGGAGATTTAAGAGATGAACATGTAAATGAAATTGCTAATAAACTCGATGTAAATAAAGATGAAGTTATTTCAATGAATAGAAGATTATCAGGTAAAGAGTTCTCTCTCAATGCTCAAGTAGGAGAGGATGGTGATGAATGGCAAGATTGGTTAGTTGATAAAGAGTTGGATCATGATCTTAAATTTGCTCATCAGGAGGAAATGATACAAAGAAAAGATTTATTAAAAAGTTCTCTTAAAGTTTTAAATCAAAGAGAAAAAGAAATTCTTTATTCAAGGAGATTAAATGATAATCCTACTACTTTAGAAGATCTAAGTAAAAAGTACAAAATAAGTAGAGAAAGAGTTAGACAAATAGAAAACAAAGCTTTCGAAAAACTTCAAAAGCATATGCTATTACTAGCTAAATCTAAAAATTTATTACCAGTTAATTAAATTTCAAAAGGATTTTCTATTAAGATTGTATCGTCCCTTTCTGGACTAGTTGAAATACTTGAAATCTTTGCATTAATAAAATCTTGGATAGCAAATATATAATTTCTGGCATTTTCAGGTAAATCTTTAACATTTTTAATTCCATTTGTTGAACTTTTCCAACCAACAAAAGTTTTATAAACAGGCTTAATTTTTAATTGATCCTCTACTGCTGCTGGTAAATAATCTATTCTCTTTCCATCAAGTTCATATTCAACACACATTTTAATTTCATCTAATTCATCAAGAACATCAAGTTTGGTAAGCGCAATTCCATCTATACCAGAAATTCTTATTGATTGTCTCACAAGCACTCCATCAAACCAACCACATCTTCTTTTTCTACTTGTTACTGTTCCAAATTCTTTTCCTCTTGTGCCTAATACTTCTCCAATATTATCTTTTAATTCTGTTGGAAATGGACCTTCTCCAACTCTAGTAGTGTAAGCTTTTGTAATTCCAAGAACATAATTAATTGAATTTGGACCACAACCAGTTCCTGTTGCAGCGCTTGATGCAACTGTGTTTGATGATGTTACATAGGGATAAGTTCCATGATCCACATCCAATAAAACTCCTTGAGCACCTTCAAACAAAATTTTCTTTTTTTGTTTTTTAAACTCATCAATTTTTAGCCAAACTGGTTGTGAAAATTTCAATATATTTGGTGCGATTTTTAATAAATCAATTTTCAATTTTTCTTTTTCAAAAATTTTTTTTCCAAGACCTTTTCTTATAGCATTATGATGAATAAGCACAGACTCCAATCTTTGATCTAAATTTTTTTCAGATCTTAAATCCATCACCCTAATTGATCTTCGACCAACTTTATCTTCATATGCGGGTCCTATACCTCTTCTTGTTGTTCCAATTTTACTCTTACCAGCAGCATCCTCTCTAATTTCATCCATTTCTCTATGAAAAGGTAAGATTAAATTGGCAGACTCAGATATGATAAAGTTATCAATATTTACATCAACACCTTTTGATTTTATTTCATTAATTTCTTCAAGTAGTGCCCAAGGATCAACTACTACACCATTTCCGATAATTGAAATTTTATTTTTTCTTACTATCCCTGAGGGTAATAATCTTAATTTATAAGTTACTCCATCAATAACCAAAGTATGACCAGCGTTA
>CABYXD010000009.1:20000-23321 GCA_902522895.1 uncultured Pelagibacteraceae bacterium | reverse complement strand
GACAATTCTTTTAGCTAAAAAAGTAAAAGAAATTGATCGAGTTATAGTTTCAACTGAATCAAAAAAAATTGCAAATATTGCAAAAAAATATGGAGCAAAAGTACCTTTTCTAAGACCAAAGAAACTAGCACAAGATTATTCAGCGGAGTGGGATTCTTGGAAGCATGCTGTAAACTTTTTAGAAAAACAAAATCAAAAACCTACTGGTATTATTATCTTACATGCAACCTCACCTTTACGTGCTGTTAGGGATGTTAAAAAATGTATCAAATTATTTAAGAGACATAAAAAAACCGTAATATCCATTTCAGAACCCTATAGAAATCCATTTTATAATATGGTGAAAAAAGAAAGAAATTTTTTTAAAATTGTAAACTTTAAAAAGAAAATTAGAAGTAGACAGCTTGCTCCAGAAGTTTATGACATGACCACAGTTGCCTGGATGCTTAGACCTGAAACAATAAAAAAAAATAACTTTATATTTGATGATAAAGTAGTTGGATTTTTAGTTCCAAAAAATAGAGCCGTTGATATTGATGATAAATATGATTTTGAGTACGCCTTATTATTGAAAAGAAAAAAATTGACTAATTAGTATTGTCAAAAAACTCTCATTATATATTCTCTATAATTTTAATAATTAAAATCAACATTTTTAGCCAGACTATTTATCAATACATAGATAATTCATCTAATTAATTAGATCTTTAATTTTTTTAATATTTAATTTGTCGTAATGTAAAACTGAAGCAAGTGCAACTGATGTGTCTTTATAATTTTCATATATATATTTAATATCCTCTAATTTTCCACATCCACCAGAAATTATTAATGGTTTATTGATTTTATTATAAATCGAGTTTAATAAACTCAAGTCAAAACCTGTTTCTGTTCCTTCTTTATCAATAGACGTAAGCAATATTTCTCCACAACCAAAATCCTGAATTATGTTTAGCCATTCAATTAAATTAATATTTGTTCTTTCTCTACCGCAAAATTTATATGGTTCCCAAGTTTTAGGAGCAATTTTTTTTGCCTCAATACTTACAACAATTGTTGACTCACCAAAATTTTGTGTGGCTTTTTGTAAAAATTTTGGTTCTAATAGAGCTTGAGAATTTATGGATACCTTATCTGCCCCTGAATTTAAAGCCTTTTCAATATCAAACAATGTTCTAATTCCCCCACCCAAGGTAATAGGAACAAATATTTCTTTAGATATCCCTTTAATAAAATTAAACAAATTGTTACGTCCATATAGACTTGCAACAGAATCCATAATTAATAATTCATCTATTTTTTCATTATAATATTTTTTGGTGATATTTTTTATTTCTCCTATTTTTCTCAAACCTTCAAGATTTATACCTTTAATAACAAAATTATTTTTTACATCTAGTCTAGCTATGATTCTCATTATTTTATCAAAATATTTTTTACGATTTAAAAACTTTTTTATTTAAATTCCATTTACCATCAATTTTTGTCCATAAATGTGGAGATCGAAATTTATCAACAGTCTCAAAAAAACTCTCTTTTGAAATATCCACGTACTCTAAAAATTCATTAAAGTATTTCTTTGGAAACTCTGCATCAAATTGTTTAACTAAATTAATACCTTCCTCACGAGTAATTTTCTCAGTTCTTATTTCCTGAGAAGCATCATGAGTTGCTCTTCCTATTCCAAACTTAATAAATGTAAAATAATAATGAAAATTATCAATTTTGTCGTCTATGCCTGCATATTTAGAATATGTTCCCTCTGTTCTTTCAGAGTTTGGTCGAAAACCTGTATGCTTTGCTGCATAATAATAGCACTCTTGTGAATCCCACTTCAGATAGTATCCAAGATATCTTTGTTCAATATTTTTTTTATTCAACTCATCAATGTCTAAAGGCATATAAGGTTTAAAATCATTAAGTCTATAATTATAATCTTTTATAATTTTTGATATAGGTTCTCCGCCTAATACTATTTCCTCATTATTATTTTTAGAAAAAAATTTTTCATCCATTTTTGGATTTAAATTATCCTCTGCTGGATTTCCATATTCTGCCTGATTTTCTCCATAAAATATTAATGGAATATCAAATTTAGATGCAATTAATGGACCAATAATTTTTTGGCCAATTATAAATGGCTGGAAGGGATGTAAAAAATTTTTAAATGCTAGTGACGTTAAAGTCCTATGTAATTTTCCATTCGGAGTAAATAAAAAATTGTCCAGACCCCCTACATGCATCCAATTTGTAAAATTTTGCCATCCAATATCAGTATACATGTGTGGTGCCCAAGTAACCGTTAATGGGTTCATCCCATATTTATATTTAAGAATATGGGCAGTAAAAGCACTATCTTTACCACCACTACCAGGAACCACACAATCATAACCTGATTTTTTTTTGTGTTTGCTTAGTAAATTAATAAGCTCAATTTCTCTTTCCTTCCAATCAATTTCTTTCTTTTTTTCATTGTATTTGCATGCGTCACAAATTGATTCATCAGAACTAAAGGCTATTCCTTTTTTTTGATAATCTTTACTTTTAAATTCAACAACATTATTAGGTCTTTGATTGCTGACAACACATTTTGTACAAAACTTTACTTCTTCTGGTAGTCCATATAGGGAATAATTTTTTTTATTCATACGTTAGTTTTGAAAATTTTTAATTATAGTTTCTAGAAACTCAAGTCCTATTTCTCCACTTTTTTCAGGGTGAAATTGAGTTCCAATAACATTATGATTATTCGAAACAATTGAACAAAATTTTTTATTATTAAAATAAGCATATCCAATTCTTTCAGTCTCTTTTTGAGGGTTTGTTTTAAATGAATGAATATAATAAAATTTTTCTTGATTAAATTTAAAAAGAAATTGAAAATTTTCTCTTTGGGTAATCTCGGTTTTAAGCCATCCGACATTAGGCAATCTAACACCAACATCTTTTGATAAAATATCAGTATTTCCTTTAATTAATCCCAGGCCTTGATGCTGGCCATTTTCCATACCTATTTCAAATAACAACTGCATTCCAAGACATATACCGATAACAATATTATTTTTATCATTAGAAAATTGGATAATTTTTTCGTTTATTCTTTTTTTAGTTAAAAGTTCTGAAGCATGATTAAAAGCCCCAACCCCTGGAATAATAATTATATTAGATTTAATTAAGTTGTTTTCTGAATAAAAATTTGGATCATACCCTATTTTACAAACTGCATTTTTTAGGCTTTCTATATTGCCCATTCCATAATCGATAATAGTTATTTTTTTTTTCAATTTATTTTATCAACTAATTATTTTATATAAGATTTTA
>CABYXD010000009.1:0-17500 GCA_902522895.1 uncultured Pelagibacteraceae bacterium | reverse complement strand
CTATCACCCTCTATGGTTAGCATTTCCAAACTATTCAAATTTTTTTAACAAAACTGCTGGCCTAGTCCGCGTTCGCTCGCCACTACTAACGGAATCTCAATTGATTTCTTTTCCTCTGGTTACTTAGATGTTTCAGTTCTCCAGGTTGTCTCTTTAAACTTATGTATTCAGTTTAAAGTACCACATAAAGTGGTGGGTTTCCCCATTCGGAAATTTTCGGATCAAAACTTACATACAGCTCCCCGAAACTTATCGCAGTATATCACGTCCTTCATCGGCTTTCAGTGCCAAGGCATCCACTACACGCCCTTAAACGCTTGATTTATGCACAGAAAAAAATTCTGTGTTGAATCAAATTTTTATTTTGAACATTAGCTAATAACATTACTAATGTTCGGATATAGATATTGATATTAATTATTATTTTATTTACAATTTTTTATAACTAAGTGTTTTTGGTGGAGGATAGCGGGATCGAACCGCTGACCTCCTGAATGCAAATCAGGCGCTCTCCCAGCTGAGCTAATCCCCCCTTAATCTTAAATTGGTGGGCCGAGAAAGACTCGAACTTTCGACCCCACCCTTATCAAGGGTGTGCTCTAACCAACTGAGCTACCGGCCCCCATGCAAGAGAAACACTACTTTAAGAAGAGAAATGAGGACGGTCAACATTACCGATGTATATTATTTAGAATGAAATTTTACTTTCATTCATCCTTAGAAAGGAGGTAATCCAGCCGCAGGTTCCCCTACGGCTACCTTGTTACGACTTCACCCCAGTCGCTGACTATACCGTGGTCAAGGGTTTTAAACCTTGCCTTAAGGTAGAACCAACTCCCATGGTGTGACGGGCGGTGTGTACAAGACCCGGGAACGCATTCACCGTGGCACGCTGATCCACGATTACTAGTAATTCCAGCTTCATGCACTCGAGTTGCAGAGTGCAATCCGAACTGAGGTATCTTTTAAGGATTTGCTTAACGTCGCCGTCTTGCTTCCTGTTGTAGATACCATTGTAGCACGTGTGTAGCCCAACACGTAAGGGCCATGAGGACTTGACGTCATCCCCACCTTCCTCCAGCTTATCACTGGCAGTTCTTTCAGAGTGCCCAACTTAATGATGGCAACTAAAAGTGAGGGTTGCGCTCGTTGCGGGACTTAACCCAACATCTCACGACACGAGCTGACGACAGCCATGCAGCACCTGTGTTTCGTCCGGCCGAACCGAAAACTCTAATCTCTTAGAGTCGCGACGAACATGTCAAGTGTTGGTAAGGTTCTGCGCGTATCTTCGAATTAAACCACATGCTCCACTACTTGTGCGGGTCCCCGTCAATTCATTTGAGTTTTAACCTTGCGGTCGTACTCCCCAGGCGGTGTGTTTATCGCTTTTGCTGCGACACTGAAAATAAATTTCCAACGTCTAACACACATCGTTTACGGCATGGACTACGAGGGTATCTAATCCTCTTCGCTACCCATGCTTTCGTTCCTCAGTGTCAGTAATGATCCAGAAAGCTGCCTTCGCAATTGGTATTCTTTCTAATATCTACGAATTTCACCTCTACACTAGAAATTCTGCTTTCCTCTATCAAACTCTAGCTGAAAAGTTTTGATGGCAGTTCCAGAGTTAAGCTCTGGGATTTCACCACCAACTTTTTCAACCACCTACGAACTCTTTAAGCCCAGTAATTCCGAACTACGCTAGGTCCCTTCGTATTACCGCGGCTGCTGGCACGAAGTTAGCCGGACCTTCTTATTCGGGTACAGTCATTTTCTTCCCCGACGAAAGAGCTTTACAACCCAAAGGCCTTCTTCACTCACGCGGCATCGCTGCATCAGAGTTTCCTCCATTGTGCAAGATTCCCCACTGCTGCCTCCCGTAGGAGTTTGGGCCGTGTCTCAGTCCCAATGTGGCTGATCATCCTCTCAAATCAGCTATTGATCACAGTCTTGGTAGGCCATTACCCCACCAACAAACTAATCAAGTGCGGGCTCATCCAATGGTGCATAAAGCTTTCTCTGTAAAGACTTATCCGGTATTAGCACAAGTTTCCTCGTGTTATTCCAGGCCAAAGGGTAGATACCCACATGTTACTCACCCGTCTGCCACTAAGTATTGCTACTTCGTTCGACTTGCATGTGTTAGGCGTGCCGCCAGCGTACGTTCTGAGCCATGATCAAACTCTCAAGTTTAAAAACGGCGCACACTAGCTTCTATATAAATTCTAAGAATAAAATTTATATAATATTGAAGTGTGTACGACAAATTTTGGTAACCTTAACCGTCCACACTTCTCTTCTTAAATTTTTACTTTTTAAATAGCTAATTGAGTTAAAAAAGCTCAATAATCCTCGTTTATTTATTGTTACTACAATAATTATCTGAGAAAGTTTGATGCTTATAGGCTAAAATTGTAGGAAATCAAGCGTTTAAGAATAATAAAAACAATCAAAAACACTCTATTTCAAAGGGTTTTTTTTGATTTTTTGCTAATGCTAAACTATTAATTGCATATTCTAAATTAATAAATGTTTAATAAATTTAAAATCAAAATTAAAAATAAAAATGAACTTTTTGCATTAAGTATTCTGATTGTTGTAACTATTGTTTTTACTTTTTTTTATAGCCATACGAAGAAAAAAATTAGTAGCAATTACAAGGAACTAATTAATAATGTTTATTTTAAAAAAACAACCAATCATTTTTTTGATAATATTGAACCAAAATTTAAAAAGATAAGACATCAAGTAGAAGTCGGTGAAACATTTGACAATATCTTAAGCCAATATTCAATTAAAAAAAAAGAAATTCAAAATATAAAGAATACACTCTCAAAAAAAATTAATTTAAATAAACTTAATACTAATCAAAAAATTTATTTTACTGTTGATCAATCAAATAATTCAATAAAAAAATTCATATTTCAAATATCAAATAAAGAAAGACTTTATTTGACTAAAAATGATCAAACAGAAGGTTTTAGCCAAAAAATCTTAATAACCAAATTAAATAAAAAAGTTATTTATCAAGAGAACATCATTTTACAAAGTTTATATAAATCAGCGGTTGATAAAAAAATACCAGCAAATACAATTATTGAACTAGCAAGAATTTATGGTTTTCAAGTTGATTTTCAAAGAGATATTAGAAAAAAAGATCGATTTCAAATTATGTATGAAGCCTTCATTGATGAAAATCAGAGAATAATTGAAACAGGTAATATACTATTTGCAAATTTGATTTTGAGTGGAGAAGACAATTCACTTTATTATTTTGATAAAGAAGGAAGTATTGGCCACTACGATAAAAATGGTAAAAGTATTAAAAAAGCATTAATGAAAACTCCAATTAACGGTGCGAGATTGTCTTCTCCATTTGGAATGAGAAAACATCCAATTGATGGATTTACTAAAATGCATCAAGGTACAGATTTTGCAGCACCAACAGGAACACCAATAATGGCATCGGGCTCAGGTGTCATAAAAAAAGCTGGATGGTGTGGTGGGGGTGGAAACTGTGTAGTAATTAGACATAACTCAACATACCAAACTATTTATGCTCATATGTCCAAGTTTGCTAATGGAATAAGAAAAGGAGTAAGAGTTAAGCAAGGTCAAACAATAGGTTTCGTTGGTTCAACAGGAAAATCTACAGGACCCCATTTACATTATGAAGTTATTATAAATGGGAAAAAAGTTAATTCGCAAAAGCTAAAACTTCCCTCAGGAAAAATATTAAAAGGTGATGAAAGAAAATTATTTGAAACTAAAAAAATTAAATTAGATGTTTTGAAATCAGAAAAAATAATAGGTTTAAATTAGCTATTTGCCTATAGCAGTTTTAACTTCAACTTTCTCTTTATTATCAATTATCTCCTCTTTAATTGGTTCCTTCTCAATTTTATTTTCCGAATTATTATCTTGGTTTTTTAGTTTTGTCCCAGAAGGTTCATTTGAAAGTTTTGCTTTTTTATAACTTTCTTGTTCATTTAGTATTCTTGTAAAATGATCACCATGTTGAAAATAGTTCTCAGACAAAATTTTGTCCCCACTTGATAAAGCCTCTCGCGCCAAATTATTGTATTTTTCAATTAGCTTTGAAGCATTATGATTATTTCTGCTCGGAACTTTTCTTTGAAAATTTTCATTATTTGAAAAACCTGTTCCATACTTAGATCTATCTACATTTGATTTGAAGTTTCTATCATTTCTTCTAAAGTTATTTCTTCTGTTATTGTTGTTATTTCTAAATGTCACCATAAATTATTTCTCTATTTTTGTGCTTATAATACATCGGTCATTTTTAGCTAAATCTTTAATTACCGAATTAATATAAAAACCATTATTTTTTAATACTTGTTTAACTTCTTCTTTTTGGTTAAAGGCAATTTCTAAAATTAATTTGCCACCATTTTTTATCAGCTCAGATGATTTTTTTACTACTTTTCTGATTTCTGATGTTCCGTCTAATCCACCATTTAGAGCTATCTTTGGCTCAAACTTAATTACTTCTTTATCTAAATATCTTAAATCAAGTTTTTTAATATAAGGAGGATTAGATATAATTAAATCATATTTGCCCTTAGAGAATTTGTCAATATCTGATTTAAATAACTTTACTCTATTTTTTACTCCTAGTTTATATGCATTGATATTGCATACTTTTAAAGCATGTTTGCTAATATCAATACCTGTTGCTTTAAAATCTTTTCTTTCTTTTAAAATTGAAAGCAAAATACAACCTGATCCAAATCCAATATCTAAAAAATGAATCTTATTTTTTTTTTTATATATGTTTAATACATATTCAATTACAATCTCTGTATCAGGCCTTGGTATTAAAACTCTATCATTTACTTCAAATTCATATTTCCAAAAAAGTTTTTTACCAATCAAGTATGCTATAGGTTTTCCTTTTGAACGTTGATTAATTAATTCTTGAAAATGATTATAATCTTTTTCATTAATTTTTTGCTTTAAGTTCAAAATAATAAATTCTCTACTTTTATTAATAACTTTTGATAATAACAATTCACTATCAAGCATAGCGGAATTAGTGTTACTTTTTTTTAGTTTTTCACAACCTTTGTTAATAGCTATATCTAATCTCATAATTAATTCAAATTACTAAGACTCTCTTCTTGTGCTTGTAGTGTTAGTGATTCAATCATTTCATCAAATATCTCTCCCTCTAAAAACTCTTCAAGTTTATGTAAAGTCAAATTTATTCTATGGTCTGTAACTCTACCTTGGGGAAAATTATACGTCCTTATTCTTTCAGATCTATCACCTGTTCCTATTTTACTTTTTCTATCTTGAGACCTTTCTTGATCTATTCTAGATCTTTCTAATTCATAAAGTCTGGCTCTTAAAATTTTCATACCTTTAGCTTTATTTTTATGTTGAGATTTTTCATCTTGTTGTGAGACAGATAGACCAGTAGGAATATGGGTGATTCTAACTGCACTATCAGTTGTGTTAACTGATTGACCACCTGGACCTCCTGCTCTAAAGACGTCAATCCTAAGATCTACGTCATTAATTTTTAAATCAACTTCTTCCGCTTCAGGCAAAACAGCTACAGTAGCTGCTGAAGTATGAACCCTTCCTTGAGTTTCCGTATCTGGGACTCTTTGAACTCTATGAACTCCACTTTCATATTTTAAAGTTGAATAAATATTGTTACCTTTAATAGATGCAATAACCTCTTTTAAACCGCCTGCCTCACTTCTAGAAATTGAAATCAATTCCAATGACCATTTTTTTTTATGGCTTACTTTTTCATACATCTTAAATAAATCTGCTGCAAATAAACTTGCCTCCAAGCCACCAGTGCCTGCTCTTATTTCAATTATAGCATTTTTTTTATCCGCTTCATCTTTTGGTAATAAAAATAACTTAAGTTTTTTTTCATTATTTTCATTTTCTAATTTTAAATCATTTAATTCTATTTCTGCCATTTTGATTAGCTCTGTATCAGAGTTTTTATCATCTAAAATTTTCTGTATTTCTGATCTATTTTTCTCATATGACATGTATTTTTTCGCATCTTGAATAATTTCATTTAAATCTGAATATTCTTTAGATTTTTCAGCAAAAAGTTTTTTGTCTATTTTTCCTGATGATAAATCACTTTCTAATACTGAATGTTTGTTGATCAACTCTTCAACTGTTTTAAGTGGTATCATTTTAATTATTTTCTAACTCAGAAGCCTTTTTTTCAACTTCAGTTACTATCTTTTCAATCATGTCACTAGTTAAAACTTTTTCAGACTGCACTCCTGACAAATAAAGCATATTGTTTCCCTTTTTTCCCCCAGTTATTCCCACGTCTGTCATTGCTGCTTCTCCAGGGCCATTAACTACACATCCTATTACAGACAAGGTAATTGGTGTTTTTATGTGTGAAAGTTTTTTTTCTAAAACTTTAACAGTTTCAATTACTTGAAATCCTTGTCTTGCACATGAAGGGCAAGAAATTATTTTTACACCTCTCTCTCTTAAATTTAGAGATTTTAATATCTCATTACCTATTTTAACTTCTTCAACTGGGTCCTCTGACAAAGAAATTCTTATTGTATCACCTATACCATCTAAGAGCAAAGTGCCTAGTCCAATTGAAGATTTTATACTACCGGGTATAAACCCTCCTGCTTCTGTAATTCCTAAATGAAGAGGATAATCAGTAACCTTTGATAGCTGACGATAGGCTTCTATTGATAAAAAAACGTCTGAAGATTTTACACTTATTTTTAAGTTGTTAAAATCTTCATCCTCTAAAATTTTAATGTTTCTCAAAGCACTTTCAACTAATGCTTCTGGGCAAGGTTCTCTGTATTTCTCTAAAATATCTTTCTCTAATGATCCTGCATTAACACCAACTCTAATAGAACAATTATTATCACTTGCTGCTTTTATAACTTCTTTTATCTTATCTATATTACCAATATTTCCAGGATTTATTCTTAAACAACTAGCACCACTCTCTGCAGCTTCGATCGCTCTTTTAAAATGAAAATGAATATCAGCAACTATAGGCACATCAACATGTTTAATAATTTCTTTTAAAGCTTTAGATGATGACTCATCTGGACAAGAAACTCTTACTATATCAGCACCTTCACTTTGAATTTCATTTATTTGTTTAATTGTAGCCTTTATATCTGTTGTGAGAGTATTAGTCATCGATTGAACCGATATAGGATTGTTTCCTCCCACTTTAACTTTACCAACATTAATTTCTTTTGTTTTTCTTCTTTTGATATCTCTAAATGGTCTTATGCTCATTTTTTATTATCTAATTTAAATTCTTTATGTAATGCAATTAATGCTTTTTTAGTATTTTTTTTATCAATTAAAACTGAAATTTTTATCTCAGAAGTAGAAATTACTTGTATATTAATTTTTTTATTTGCAAGTGTTTGGAACATTCTAAAAGTGACACCAGGTGTTGTAATCATGCCAACACCAATTACAGAAATTTTTGAAACACCTTTTTCGAATATTAATTTTCTATAACTTATATTTTTATTTTCTTGAATTGTTTTTTTTGTTTTATTCAAATCCTCTGTTTTGATTGTAAATGTTAAATCTGTCTCTTTACCGTTGGCAGAAATATTTTGAACAACCATATCAACGTTTATTAAATTTTTAGACAATGGTTTGAAAATAGACGCAGCAACACCAGGTTTATCTTTCACACCAATAAGCGAAACTTTTGAATCATTTTGAGTAGATGAGATTCCCGTAACAATCTTATTATTAATTATATTAGACCTTTTAGTAATTAATGTTCCAGATTTTTTAATAAATGATGATTTTACTTCAATATCAATTCTATTCAATCTTGCGTCTTGAATTGAAACTGGCTGCATTACCTTAGCGCCAAGTGAAGCCATTTCCAACATTTCCTCATATGAAATTACTTTAATTTTTTTCGCCTTTTTTAATTTGTTTGGATCTGTTGTGTATACTCCCTCAACATCAGTATAAATTATACATCTTTCAGCTTTAAAAAATTTCGCAATCATAATGGCACTTGCATCAGATCCTCCTCGTCCTATAGTAGTAATCCTATTTTCATTGTTAACCCCTTGAAATCCAGTGATAATTGGTATGCCTCCTTCTTTAAGAAATTTTATTATTTTAATTTTATTAATTTGATTAATCCTTGAGTTCTTGTGATTTCCAACTGTAATAATTGGAATTTGCCAAGATAACCAAGATCTAGATTTATAGCCTTTATGAATTAACCTCCCTGCTATCAAAGAACATGCTATTTGTTCTCCGGAAGAAACTAAAACATCATATTCTGAATTAGAAAAACAATCACTTATTTCAAGAGATTTTTTAATTAACTCATTTGTCACACCACTCATTGCTGATGAAACAACAACAACTTTATAGTTTTTCTTTTTATAATCAGCAATAATTTCAGCAACTCTTTTAATCTTTTTTATTGTGCCTACTGAAGTGCCTCCAAATTTTAATACTATAATTTTCATGATAAACTATTCTTTTAAATTTAAAAAATATTGAATAAATACATGTTGAATATAAAGTCAACTTACTAATGAAAAATAACACAATTAATAAAAAAGAAATAGAAAAATTTTCTAAAATTGCTGAAGAATGGTGGAATCCTGAAGGTAAATTTAAACCACTACACAAATTCAACCCTATTAGAATTTCGTATATAAAAGAAAATATAATCAAAACATTCAAAATAAATCAAAAAAAAACTCCCTTAAAAAATATTAAAATTCTAGATATTGGTTGTGGAGGAGGTTTATTATCAGAACCAATGTGTAGATTAGGAGCTGAAGTTACTGCAATAGATGCTTCGGAAAAAAATATTAATATTGCAAAACTACATTCAAAAAAAAATAACCTTAAAATTGAATATATTTGTACCTCACCTGAGAAACTTAAAACAAAGAATAAATTTGATGTAGTTTTAAATATGGAAATTGTTGAGCATGTCGAAGATGTTGATTTTTTTTTAAAATCTTGCTCAAATCTTATGAGAAAAAATGGCATAATGTTTGTTGCAACATTAAATAAAACTTTAAAATCATATATATTTGCTATTGTAGGGGCCGAATATATTTTACGTTGGCTTCCTATTGGGACTCATGAATGGGATAAATTTATTAAACCTGATGAATTGATTAATATTTTAAAAAAAAATAATCTTAATTTAGATAGAATCGATGGTATGAAGTTCAATTTATTAATTGATAAATGGGATATCAGTAATGATAAATCTGTTAACTATATTGCAAAATTTATCAAAAACTAATTATTACTTTCTTTAACCCAGGGTATCATTTGAGTGTCAATTCCCTCTTCAGCAAGCTCTTTTAAATCTTTTTTTGAAGCAGTTCCATAAATACCTTTTTCTTTTTTTTTACTATTGTAGTGAATAGATCTTGCTTCATAAGCAAAATTTTCACCAACATATTTAAAATTATTTTTTATAAAATTTTGATATTCGGTAATAGTTTTTTTAATTTTCTTATATTTTTTTAGTTCTTTATCAGTTACAAAATAATTTTTTTTATTTATGTTTGGAGCCATTAAGCTTTTATCTACATTTGATGAATTGCAACTATGACAGATTATAAGTCTTTTTCTTTTTAATTTTTCATATTCTTTTGAGCTTGCAAACCAACTTTCAAAGTCTAGATCACAACTTTTGCAAATTAAACTGTATTTAATCATAAGATTTATTTAATTGTTATATTATAAATTTCAATATTTCTAAGTTCTATAATCAGCATTAATTTCAATATATTTTTTGGTCAAATCCATTGTGTAGGCTGTAAAACTCTTATTGCCACTGCCAACATTAACATTAATTTCAATATTTTTATTTTTCATATAATCAGCAGTTTCATTTTCATTATACTGATTAAAAAGTTTTCCATTTTGAACAATATGAATATCTCCAAATTTAATTGATAACTTTTTTAAGTTTATTTCACAATCTGCTTTTCCAAGAGCCATAACTATTCTGCCCCAATTAGGATCTTCTCCAGCTATTGCTGTTTTTACAAGAGATGAATTTGCAATTGAAAAGGCAATTTTTTTTGCCTCATAATCTGTTTTAGATTTTAAAATTTTAATAGTTATAAATTTAGAAGCCCCTTCTCCATCAGCTACTACTCTTTTAGCTAAATTCAATAAAACATTTTTTAACGCTAAATCGAAATATTTTAATTTTTGATCTGATACACTATTAATTTTTGAGTGTTTCGCTTTACTTGTTGAAAAAATTGTAATCATATCATTGGTGCTGGTGTCCCCATCACAACTAATTGCATTAAATGTGCTCTCAATATTTTTTTTTAATAATTTGCTCAATATGTCATTAGGTATATCTGCATCAGTAAAAATATATCCCAATGTGGTTGCCATATTTGGATGTATCATTCCTGATCCTTTTGCAATTCCATAAATTTTAACTGTAGTTTTTCCTATCGTACATTCTTCCATTGCCATTTTAGGTTGAGTATCTGTTGTCATTATTCCAAGAGCGGCTTTCATCCATATGTATTTATTTTGAGTATATTTAATATTCTTAATCAAATCAGGAATCTTTAATTGGATTTTATCTATCGGAAATTTTTCTCCAATAGTGCCTGTGCATCCAAAAATTATATTTTTTGGTTTGATCTTTTCTGGATTATCTTCGTCTTCTTTTTGTTTGTTCGTCAATTCTTGAGAAATTAATTCAGCAATATTTTGCATACTTTGATAGCCCTGATCACCAGTAAATGAGTTGGCATTTTTAGCATTAATCATTAGTGAAAAGATTTTTTTTGTTTTTTGATTTAAATTCCATTTAATATTCTCAGAGATTATTTTTGACTTAGTATAAACAGAGGCAAAATTAGCCCCCTTTCTAAAATAAAACATAACTAAATCATCTCTGCTTGTTTTATACAAACTGGCACTTACAGTTGAAATTGATAGTCCATCTAAATGATCTAAATCTTGAAATTCATTCATTTTAACACTTTTTGATTTAGATGATAAAAAATTGGATATATTAATTCCCATGGTATTTAAAATAATTATTTAATAACTATATTAAAAGTTATAATTAAATCATATACCAAAAGCTAATGATAAATCCTTTAAGTTTCATCTCTAAATTTATCAAATCTGGCAATCAGAAAGAACTGGATAGAATTGGTAAAATAGTTAGTAAAATAAATTCATTAGAAGAAGATTGTACGAAATTATCAAATGAAGATTTTCCAAAAAAAACTCAAATTTTTAAAGAAAAAATTAAAAATGGCCAAACATTAGATCAAATTTTACCTGAAGCTTTCGCTCTAGTCAGAGAAGCTTCGAAGAGATCAAGAAATGAACGCCATTATGATGTCCAAATAATTGGTGGAGTGGTGCTTCATGAAAATAAAATTGCAGAAATGAGAACTGGTGAGGGTAAAACTTTAACGATAGCTTTATCCGCCTATTTAAACGCATTGAAAGAGAAAGGCGTTCATGTAGTTACAGTAAATGATTATCTTGCTAAAAGAGATTCTCAAGAAATGGGTCAAATCTACAATTTCTTAGGACTAACTTCAGGATTTATTTCCAATGATCAAAATGATTATGAGAGAAAAAAAAATTATAATTGCGATATTACTTATGCCACTAATAGTGAATTAGGATTTGATTATCTTAGAGATAATATGAAATACTCGAGAGATGATAAAGTTCAAAGAGAGCATTATTATTCAATTGTTGATGAAATAGATTCTTGTCTAATTGATGAAGCTAGAACGCCTTTAGTAATATCTGGTGCTGCAGAAGATAAAACAAATCAGTACTTAGCTATTGATAAATTAATCAAACAATTAACTAAAAGTGATTATGAAATTGATGAAAAAGATAAAAATATTCTACTTACAAATGATGGAATAAATAAAGTAGAAAAAATTTTTTCAAATGCAGGGTTACTTAAAAATAATAATTTTTATGACCCTGAAAATTTATCATTGGTTCATCACGTTAACCAAGCATTAAAAGCCAATCATTTATTTGAGAAAGGAAAAGATTACATCATTAAAGATGCTAGCTTGAAAATTATTGATGAATTAACTGGAAGAATTCTTGAAGGCAGAAGATTTGGTGATGGACTACATCAAGCTTTAGAAGCAAAAGAAAAAATTGAAATTCAAGCAGAAAATCAAACTCTTGCATCCATAACTTATCAAAATTATTTCAAACTTTATAAAAAAATATCAGGTTGTACTGGAACCGCTGCAACTGAAGCAGCAGAATTTTATGAGATTTATAATTTACCTGTAGTAATAATTCCTACAAATAACCCCATGATCCGTACGGATCATAATGATCAAATATTTAGAACTGAAGAAGAAAAAAATCAGGCAATAATAAAAAAAATTAAAGAGTGTCACCTAACAGGTCAGCCCTTGTTAATTTTTACCTCGAGTATTAATAAATCAGAAATTTATTCAAAATTATTAAATAAAGAAAAAATTAAGCATGTTGTTTTGAATGCTAAAAACCATGAAAATGAAGCTGAGATTATTGCAAATGCTGGTAAAGATAGTTCAATCATAATCACAACTAGTATATCAGGTCGTGGTGTTGATATTCAGCTAGGTGGCAAAAAAGGCTCTGTCCCAGAAGATCAATTAAAAAAAGATAAAGAAAAAATTAAATCATTGGGTGGTTTATTTGTAATAGGAACAGAAAGAATGGAGTCTAGAAGAGTAGACAATCAGGCCAGAGGAAGGTCCGGAAGACAAGGAGATGAAGGAAGCTCAATATTTTATGTAAGTTTAGAGGATGATTTAATGAGAATATTCGGTTCTGAGTCTATGAATAATATTCTCCAAAAATTGGGACTTAAAGATGGGGAAAGTATAGATCACCCATGGATCAATAAAGCATTAGAAAGAGCTCAACAAAAAGTTGAAGCAAGAAATTTTGATATTAGAAAAACATTAATTAAATTTGATAATGTCCTGAACGATCAAAGGCATGTAATTTTTTCTCAAAGAAATGATGCAATGAAAAGTGATGAAATATTTTCATATTCTGCAGGATTTTTGAATGAGATTATTGACTATTTAATAAAACTAAAAATACAAAAAAATTCTAATCCAAAAAATAATGAATTTGAAACAAGATTAAAAACTCTCATGGGTAAAAGCTTAAATGAAGAAAAATTTAAAGAAATTATTTCACTAAAAGATAATGATTTAAAAGTAAAAATTACAGATCAATTCAATAACAATAGACATGAAAGAACTAAAATTTTAGGAGAAACTCAATCAAAAGATATAGAAAAAAGAATTTTATTACAATCAATAGATTTAAACTGGAAATCACATATACAATATTTAGAACAATTAAGACAAGTAATTGGTCTTAGATCTTACGGTCAAAGAGATCCCTTAATAGAGTATAAAAAAGAAGCTTTTGATTTGTTCTCAAATTTACTTGATAAGTTAAAACAAGATTACATTACAATCTTAATGAATCTAAAGGTAATAGAACAACCAAATGAAGTAAAAGAGATTGAGAGAAAAAAAATTGATCCAAGATTTACAGGAAAAAAAATTGGTAGAAATGAACCTTGTTTCTGTGGATCAGGAAAAAAATACAAACATTGTTGCGGTGCTTTATAAAAATGAAATCAGCAGTATTACTATAAAAAAGATAGTTCCAGCCAAGTAATAAATATTTTTTTTATTTTTAAAAAATTGATCAATATTATTTTTATTTTCTGTTATGCTTAAACTTTCTGGATTATCTATAAAACCTTTACCTCTTCCAATTTTTAAAAATTTATTTTTTCTGTGATTAAAGATTTCCTCAGGGGTCATTTCTCTAAAAGAGTCTAAGTTTTTTGAAATAGACTCTCTAACGTTATTTAATATTAAGTTTCTATCTCTGTGTGCTCCCCCTAAAGGTTCTAATATTATTTCGTCAATTACCTTTAGCTCTAAAAGGTCTTTGGCAGAAAGTTTCATGGCTTTTGCTGCATCAAGCATTTTTTTTGGATCTCTCCATAAAATTGTCGCACAACCCTCTGGAGATATTACAGAGTAAATTGCGTTTTCTAACATGATCACTTTGCTAGAAGAAGCTAAAGCAATAGCTCCACCAGAACCACCTTCACCAATTACAATTGCCAAAGTAGGCACTTTTAATTTCATGCAACATTCAATTGATTTTGCTATAGACTCAGCTTGGCCTCTTTCTTCAGCCCCAACCCCAGGATAAGCACCTGGTGTATCAATAAATGAAATTATTGGAATATTAAATTTATCAGCTAAATTCATTAAGCGAATGGTTTTTCTATACCCTTCAGGCCTCATCATTCCAAAGTTTCTTTCAATTCTAGAGTCTAAATTTTCTCCTTTTTCCTGACCAATAACTAAAACTGATTGACCATTAAATTTGGCAAATCCAGTGATTACCGATTTATCTTCTCCATAATATCTGTCTCCAGCTAGAGAAATAAAATCTTCAAATAAATTATCTATAAAGAATTTTGACTTTGGTCTATCTTCGTGTCTTGCAACCATTGTAGTTTGCCAAGGATCAAGAGTGGAATAAATTTCTTTTAACTTACTATCTAATTCTTCTTGAGTTTTAGAAATTTTACTTGTGTTAACTTCTGATAATCCTCTTTGGTTATAAGGATCTTTTAATTTATCTAATTCAACTTCTAATTCTTTTATATCATTTTCAAAGTTAAGATAGTTTTTCATAATAAATTTAATTATTACATAAGTGAGAAAAATGACAACAAAATGTCAGTGCTGCTATTAATTAATTGACTTAATTTTACTTGAGTTTTAAATATTATTATATGTCTTCTTCATATAAAAGCGTTAACAGACTTAAAATTTCTGAAGACCTATTATTATTTGTTAATAAAGAATTACTTAAAGATACTGGCATTATTCCAGAAAAATTCTGGTCAGGATTTGATGAAGCTGTACATTATTTAGTGCCAAAAAATAAGGACCTTTTAAAAACAAGGGAAAACCTACAAAATAAAATTGATGAATGGCACATTAAAAATAAAGGAAATAAAATTAGAATAAAGGAATATAAACAATTCCTTAAAGATATAGATTATCTTGTAGATGAGGGTCCAGATTTTAATATAGAGACTGACAAAATAGATGATGAAATAAAAAAAATTGCTGGACCACAACTAGTGGTACCAATAATGAATGCAAGATATACGCTTAATGCTGCTAATGCAAGATGGGTGAGTTTGTATGATAGTTTGTATGGAACTAATATAATTGAGTCAGAGGAGGGAGGAAGTGAAAGGTATGACCCCTTGCGAGGACAAGAAGTAATTAAATATGTAAGAGAATTCTTTGATAAATATATTCCAATTGAAGGAACAAGTTGGAAAAATATTGCTGGTTTAAAAGTGGTCAATAAAGATTTGATTATCTTTAAAGATGATTATGAGTATAAATTAAAAAATAAAGATAAGTTTATTGGGCACAGAGGTGATGCTAGTAAACCTAATGCAGTAATAATTAAAGACAATAATCTTCACTTTGAAATTATTATTAATCCAAAAGCCTTCAGCGCTGCACATGATATTGCTGGAATTAGTGATGTAATTATCGAGTCAGCTATTTCTACTATTTGTGACAATGAAGACAGTGTTGCTGCAGTAGATTCTAGTGACAAAATTATTTGTTATAAAAATTGGTTGGGTTTGATGAAAGGCAATTTAAAAACTCAATTTGAAAAAAATGGAAAAAATTTAGAGAGAAAATTAAATCCGGATAGAAGCTATATTTCAAAGGATGGCAAAGGTTTAAAACTTCATGGAAGAAGTTTACTCTTAATAAGAAATGTTGGTCATCTTATGACAAATCCTTCTATCATTCTCAAAGATGGAAGTGAAATACCTGAGGGTATTATGGATGCATTCTTTACAACTGCAGCTGCTCTTCATGATTTAAAATTAAAAAAAAACTCAAGAATGGGATCAGTTTATATTGTTAAACCAAAAATGCATGGACCTGAAGAGGCTAAATTTACAGATTTAATTTTTTCTAAAGTTGAGGATCTACTTGGGTTAGAAAGAAACACTTGCAAAGTTGGAATAATGGATGAGGAAAGAAGAACATCAGTTAACCTTAAAGAGTGTATAAGATCATTAAAGAATAGAGTTTTTTTTATTAACACTGGTTTTTTAGATAGAACTGGAGATGAAATACACACATCGATGGAAGCTGGGGCAATGATTAAAAAAGGAGATATGAAATCTTCAAATTGGATTAAAGCATATGAAAATAACAATGTTGATATTGGACTAAAATGTGGTTTTTCAGGAAGAGCTCAAATAGGAAAGGGAATGTGGGCTATGCCAGACAAGATGAAAGAAATGATGGAAGATAAAATTAATCATTTAAAAGCAGGGGCTAATTGTGCGTGGGTACCTTCTCCAACTGCAGCTTCATTACATGCCCTACACTACCATCAGATAAATATATTTGAGGAACAAAAAAAAATAAAAAAGCGAGAACAAGCAAAGTTAGATGATCTTTTAAATATTCCAATAGATATAAAGCTTGATTGGTCTGAAAAAGAAATCAATACCGAGATATCAAACTCAGCACAAACTTTATTGGGGTATGTTGTGCGTTGGATTGACCAAGGAATAGGTTGTTCAAAAGTTCCTGATATTAATAATGTGGGACTTATGGAAGATAGAGCAACTCTTAGAATTTCATCTCAACATATTGCAAATTGGATTCATCATGGAGTAACCACAAAAAATAAAGTCATGGAAATAATGAAAGAGATGGCAAAAATTGTCGATAAGCAAAATAATAATGATAAGAGATATATTAATATGAGTGATGATTATGAAAGATCTCGTGCATTTAAAACAGCCTGTGATTTAGTTTTTAAAGGTAAAGATCAATCATCTGGCTATACTGAACCTCTCTTGCATTCAAATAGGTTAAAAAGAAAAATTAATCAGAATTAGATTTTATACTTGATCTATTTTTAAAAGCAGAAAATAAAGTTCCATCATCTAAACTTTCAATTTCTCCTCCAACTGGTAAGCCTTGTGCTAATTTAGTAACTCTAACATTGTTATTCTTTAAACTATCCTGAATATAATATGCTGTTGTTTGACCTTCGACAGTAGCGCTAGTTGCTAAAATAACTTCTTCAATTTTATCTTTATTCACTCTTTCTACGAGAGAATTAATCAAAAGATCTTCTTTCCTTGGACCCGCTGAAGCAATAGTGCCTCCAAGAATATGAAAGTATCCTTTATAAATATTTGAATTTTCAATGGACCATTGATCAGCTATATCTTCAACAACACAAATCTTATTAAATTTTTCTTTTATGTTTTCACAATTAAAGCAGCCATCTATATTTGATTTAAGTGAACCACAAGAGTTGCAGCGAGTAATATTTTTATAAACCTTAGCTAAAGTATTGGCCATTG
>CABYXD010000008.1 GCA_902522895.1 uncultured Pelagibacteraceae bacterium | reverse complement strand
GAAATGAAATGTTTAAAGTATACAAGAAAGAAATAGAAGTAGCAGGAAAGAAAATAAGTTTAGAAACAGGTAAAGTAGCGAGACAAGCAGATGGAGCAATCATCGCTTCATGTGGTGAGACAGTTATTTTAGCAACAGTGGTGGGAGCAAAAAAACTAAATCCAGATATGGATTATTTTCCACTATCGGTAAACTATCAAGAAAAATATTATGCAGGTGGAAAAATACCTGGTGGATATTTTAAAAGAGAAGCAAGACCAACAGAAAGTGAAACATTAATCTCAAGATTAATAGATAGACCAATCAGACCTTTGTTTCCTGATGAATTTAAAAATGAAGTACAGTTACTACCAACTGTGATTTCTTATGACAAAGAAAACCAGCCAGATATTTTAGCAATTACTGCTTCATCTGCAGCTCTAGCTATCTCGGGAATGCCGTTTATGGGCCCTGTAGGGGCTTCTAGAGTAGGTTTTGTTGATGGCAAGTATATTCTTAACCCATCAAAGGCTGAATTAGAAAACTCCAGCTTAGATTTAGTTGTAGCTGGTACTAAAGATGCTGTTCTTATGGTTGAGTCTGAAGCAAACGGTTTAACAGAAGAAGAAATGTTGAATGCAGTTAAATTTGGGCATGAAGGATTTGTACCAGTAATTAAAATTATAGAGGAACTTGCTCAAGAATGTAGAAAGCCAGAATGGACTGTTGAGAAAAAAGATTTATCTGAAGTTAAGAAAAAACTTGAGGCAACTTTCACTGAAGATCTTAAAAAAGCTTTTGCAACACGTGATAAACAGGATAGATCCAACCAAATTTCAGAGATAACTGATAAAGCCAAAAAGCTTTATGAAGAAGATGAAAATTACACTGATCTTGATGTAAACAGCCAATTAAAAAATTTAGAAAAATCTATCGTAAGAACTGATATTCTTAAAAATAAAAATAGAATTGATGGTAGAGGATTATCTGATGTAAGACCAATCTCTTGTGAAGTTGGTGTGTTACCAAGGACCCACGGTTCTGCTTTGTTTACTAGAGGAGAAACTCAAGCAATTGTTGTTACTACATTAGGGACATCTGATGATGAACAAAGAATTGAAAGTTTAGATGGTCTTCAAAGAGAACGGTTTATGCTTCACTACAATTTCCCTCCATTTTCAGTTGGTGAAACTGGAAGAATTGGAACTGGAAGACGTGAAATTGGCCATGGTAAACTAGCATGGAGAGCAATTAACTCTTCATTACCTTCAAAAGAAACGTTTCCATACACTTTTAGAATAGTATCAGAGATTACAGAATCTAACGGATCTTCTTCAATGGCTACTGTTTGTGGAGCGTCTCTAGCGTTAATGGATGCCGGTGTTCCTATTAAAGAGCCAGTTGCAGGTATTGCAATGGGATTAATTAAAGAAGGTAATGATTTTAGTGTCTTATCAGATATTTTGGGTGATGAAGATCACTTAGGAGATATGGACTTTAAGGTTGCTGGAACTAAAGATGGAATTACTTCACTTCAAATGGATATCAAAATCACGGGTATAACTTTTGAAATTATGGAGCAGGCTTTAAGTCAAGCAAAAGATGGAAGAATTCATATCTTAGGTGAAATGAATAAAGCTCTTTCAGCTTCGAGAGCTGATGTTGGAAAACACACTCCAAAAATGGAAAAAATTACTGTTGATAAAAAAGACATCGCAGCCGTAATCGGAAAAGGTGGGGCAACAATCAGAGAGATCGTTGAAAAATCAGGTGCTAAAGTTGATGTAAATGATGAGGGTGTAGTAACAGTTGCTGCTCCTGATGAAGAGGCTAGAAACATTGCTATGCAAATGATTAAAGACATAACTGCAAAAGCTGAATTGAATAAAATTTATTCAGGTAAAGTTATGAAAATTATGGAATTTGGTGCATTTGTTAATTTCTTAGGCAAGCAAGATGGACTGGTTCATATCTCAGAACTTGCTGACAAAAGAGTTGCTAAAGTTACTGACGTTGTAAAAGAAGGTGACGAGGTAAAAGTAAAAGTAATTGGTTTTGATAGAGGTAAAGTTAAACTTTCTATGAAACAAGCTGCTGAGTAGTAATTTAAATAAAAATTCTAAACCCCTGGAAAGTAATTTTTAGGGGTTTTTTTATTCCAAAAATTTTTTACAAGAATGTCTCATGTGACAATCATTGAACTGATAAATACTAATTTAATTTACACATCTAAATAAACGAAAGGAAAATTATGAAAAATATAATTTTATCAATGATATTTGTAATATTTGCAAGTTCAGCTTTTGCTGGTTCTTGTCCAATGATGGCAAAAAATATTGATGTAAAGATCCAAGAAGCACAAAAATTACGTGACGCAGGTATGAAAGCACATGAGTCTGGAGATCATGCAAAATCTGAGAAAATACTAAAACAAGCTTTAGAGCTATTTAAAAGTTAATTAATAGAACCCCTGGAAAGTTCTAGGGGTTTTAAGAAATATTTTTAGGATCTGGCATCCCAACCTTGTTATATCCAGCATCTACGTAATGAATTTCACCAGTAACACCGTTTGCAAGATCACTAAGTAAATATAATGCTGAATTTCCAACATCATGAATATCTACGTTTCTTTTAAGTAAAGAATGGTCTTCATTCCATTTATATAGAAATTTTGCATCTCCAATGGCTGATGCAGCTAATGTTTTGATAGGACCTGCACTTATCGCATTTACTCTCATTCCTCTAGCACCTAGATCTCTTGCAAGATACTTAACGCTAGACTCTAAAGCAGCTTTACAGACACCCATTACATTATAATTTGGAATAGCTTTGTTTGCTTCATAGCTTAAGGTAATTAAACTTCCACCTTCCTTCATCACTTTAGAGGCTTCTTTTGCAACTTCTGTAAATGAGAAACATGAAATTAACATACTTCTTAAAAAGTTTTCTCTAGTAGTGTTTAAATATTCACCAGATAATTCTGACTTATCTGAAAATGCAATAGCATGAACTACAAAATCAATTTCACCCCATTGAGATTTAACATCTTCAAATAATTTTGTTACATCTTCTTTTTTTTCAACATCACAACTAAATGTGACATTTGAATTTAATTTTTCTGCTAGAGGAATTACTCTTTTCTTTAATGCATCACCTAAATAAGTAAACGCAAGTTCAGCTCCAGCTTCTGCAAGTTTTTGTGAGATGCCCCAAGCAATAGATCTTTCATTGGCAACTCCCATGATTAATCCTTTTTTACCTTTCATCAAACTCATAATTTAAACCTTTTCAAAAATTAAAGCAGCGTTAGTTCCACCAAAACCAAAACTATTGGACATTACTGTATTTAAAGTTGCACCAGTTTCAGTTTTTGAAACTATTGGAAATTTTTTAGCCTCTTCATCCATCTCACTAATGTTTGCTGAACCAGCAATAAAATTATTTTTCATCATGATCAAACAATAGATCGCTTCATGAACTGATGCAGCACCTAGTGGATGTCCTGATAAAGATTTAGTTGAACTAATCTTTGGAATATTGTCTCCAAAAGTATTTTTAACAGCATTTAGTTCTGTAATATCTCCAACTGGAGTAGAAGTTCCATGAGTATTGATATAATCAATTTTATTTTTAGCAGTAGACATAGCCATTTGCATACATCTTACAGCTCCTTCTCCTGATGGTGCTACCATATCATATCCATCTGAAGTTGCTCCATAACCAGTTAATTCTGCGTATATTTTAGCCCCTCTAGCTTTAGCGTGTTCGTATTCCTCTAGGACTAACACTCCACCACCACCAGCAATTACAAAACCATCTCTTGTTTTATCATATGCTCTTGATGCAGTTTCAGGTTTATCATTATATTTTGACGATAAAGCTGTCATAGCATCAAACATTGCAGTCATTGCCCAGTGAATTTCTTCACTACCACCAGCAAAAACAACATCTTGTTTGCCAATTTGAATTAATTCCATTGAATTTCCAATGCAGTGACCACTAGTTGCACAAGCGGAACTCATTGTATAGTTAGTTCCCTTAATTTTGAAAGGCACAGCAAGTGTTGCGGAAGCAGTACTAGCCATAGTTCGTGGAACCACAAATGGTCCCATTAGCTTAGGTGTTTTAGCTCTAGTCTTGTCTGCTGCTAAAATTACATTTTCTATTGAAGGTCCTCCCGAACCCATGACAATTCCAGTTTTAAAGTTACTTACATCCTTATCTTCTAATCCTGAATCTTGAATGGCTTCTTTCATAGCTATGTAATTATAAGCTGATCCTGAGCCCATAAACCTAATAGTTTTTCTATCTATGTGGTCAGCTAGATTTATATTTGGTTTCCCGTGAACATGGCTTCTTAAATTATGTTCTTTGTATTCTTCTGCAAAGGAAATTCCAGATTTTGAATTTAGTAATGATTGATAAACTTCTTCCTGATTATTTCCTAAACAAGATACAATTCCCAAACCTGTAATAACGACTCTTCTCATTATTTAAATAACCCTACCTTTAAACTTTCTGCTGAATAAATTTTTTTATCATCAGCAAATACCACACCATTTGCCAATCCAACAGTTGTTCCACCTGGAGACATAATTTTTTTCATATTAATTTCATATCTAACATTTTTAACACTTTTTAAGACCTCACCAGTAAATTTGACCATCCCTACTCCAAGAGCCCTTCCTTTACCGGGATTTCCTAGCCATCCTAGATAAAAACCAACTAACTGCCACATTGCATCTAAACCCAAACATCCTGGCATAACTGGATCTTCTTTAAAGTGACATTCAAAAAACCAAAGGTCTTGCTTTATATCTAGCTCAGCTTTTAGAGATCCTTTTTTGAAAGCTCCATTCTTATCATTAATTTCCGTAATTCTATCAAACATGAGCATTGGTGGAAGTGGTAATTTAGCATTACCTGGACCAAATAATTGTCCATTCCCACAATTGATAAGCTCATCATATGAGTATGAATTTTTTTTCATAATTTGAGTATTCTTATTTACTTGATTTTATGTATATATAATATACTTTTAATACTAGTTTAGAACAATTATAACTAACAATACGCTTGAAGTGTGAAATATACTGAAAAATTAAGAAATTCTGGATTAAGACCTACCAAACAAAGACTTCAAATATGTGAGGTTTTATTTGATACTGAAAGAACATTTCATTTTACGATTAATGATTTAGTAAATAAAATTAAGAAACAATTAAATAATAAGATATCCTTAGCTACAGTTTACAATACAGTTCATGCTTTTGAAAAAAAAGGATACCTAAAACAAATACCTATAAATTCTAATCAAACCTATTTTGATACTAATATCGCAGATCATCATCATTTTTATGACTTGAAAGAGGAAAAATTAATTGATCTGGAAAATTCAGATGTAGGACCAATAAATATTCTAAAAAAGATAGATGGAAAAAAAATTAAATCTGTAGAGGTTCTAGTTAAGCTAGAAGATTAATTTTTTTAGTTCAGGAGCGTCATTTTTATCTAATTGACAGTTTTTTAGAATCATTATAAACTATAAATATCTAACAAACATTTTGAGAAGGGTAATAAGGGTAAAAATGAGCACTGAAAATTTTAAGAGTAAATCTTTCAAAGCAAATCAATTAAGTAAATGTCCATATACAGGAGCAGGAACACCAGCAAAATTTTCAGCAGGAAGAGGCCAAACAAGCAGGGACTTTTGGCCAAATAGTTTAAATCTTAAGATTCTAAGCCAACACTCAAATCTTTCTAATCCTATGGATAAAAAATTTAATTATTCAAAAGAATTTAAAAAACTAAACTTTAAGGCTCTTAAAAAAGATTTAAAAAAATTAATGACTGACTCCCAAGAATGGTGGCCAGCAGATTATGGTCATTATGGTCCATTGTTTATAAGGCTTGCATGGCATGCCGCAGGCACTTATAGAACAGGTGATGGCAGAGGTGGAGCTGGAACAGGAAACCAACGTTTTGCACCATTAAATTCTTGGCCAGATAATGTTAATTTAGATAAAGCAAGACTTCTTTTATGGCCAATTAAAAAAAAATATGGAAAAAAAATATCTTGGGCAGATCTTTTTATCCTAGTTGGTAACGTTGCATTAGATTCAATGGGATTTAAAACATTTGGTTTTGGAGCTGGAAGAGTGGACATTTGGGAACCAGAGGATGATATCTACTGGGGTTCAGAAAAAGAGATGTTAGATGTTAAAAGATATAGCGGAAAAAGAGATTTAGAACAGCCGCTGGGAGCTTCTCATATGGGGCTAATTTATGTAAATCCTCAAGGGCCTGATGCTAATCCTGATCCACTGTTAGCTGCACATGATATTAGAGAAACTTTTGGAAGAATGGCAATGAACGATTACGAAACTGCAGCATTAGTTGCTGGAGGGCATACATTTGGTAAATCACACGGAGCAGCGCCAGAATCTCATAAAGGTCCTGATCCCGAAGCGTCAAAAATTCAAGATCAAGCTACTGGATGGAATAGTGGTTATAAGTCTGGAAAAGGTGTTGATACAATAAGTAGTGGTATTGAAGGCGCATGGACACAGAATCCAATTAAATGGGATATGGGATATCTTGATTGTCTTTATGGGCACGAGTGGGAACTAACAAAGAGCCCTGCGGGCGCACATCAATGGACACCAAAGAAAAATGGACAAGAAATTAAAATGGTACCAGACGCACATGATAAAAATGTAAAGCATCCTCCAATGATGCAAACAACTGATATTTCATTAAAAGTTGATCCAAGTTATGGTCCTATAACAAGACATTTTCACGAAAATCCAAAAGAATTTCATGATGCATTTGCAAGGGCTTGGTTTAAATTGACTCATAGAGACATGGGTCCCAGAGCCTGCTATTTAGGAAGTGATGTTCCAAAAGAAGAATTAATTTGGCAAGATCCAATAAACAAAACTAAATATAAATTAAAATCAAAAGATGTTAAGGATCTAAAATCAAAATTATTAAAATCAAAATTATCAATTTCTGATTTAGTTTCTACTGCATGGGCTTCAGCTTCGACGTTTAGAAGTTCTGACAAAAGAGGTGGAGCTAATGGAGCAAGAATAATGTTAGACCCTCAAAAAAATTGGAAAGTAAATAATCCATCTAAATTGTCAAAAGTTGTTTCTGTTTTAGAGAAAATCAAAAAACAATTTGATAGTAAAAAGAAAACTGTTTCAATGGCTGACTTAATTGTTTTGGCAGGAGGAGTAGGAGTTGAAATGGCGGCAAAAAAATCTGGACATAAAGTAAATGTTCCATTTTCACCTGGAAGAGGAGACGCAAGACAAGATCAGACTGATATTAATTCATTTGGATTGTTGGAGCCCCAAGCAGATGGTTTTAGAAATTATTTAAATGGTGATAAATCAATTGTATCTGCTGAAGAAAAACTAATTGATAAAGCTCAATTAATGGGTCTTACAGCTCCAGAAATGACAGCACTGATAGGTGGTATGCGAGTTCTTGACACAAACTCTGATGGTTCAAAATATGGAGTTTTTACTAAAAAGCCTGGTGTACTTACAAATGATTATTTTAAAAATTTATTAGACATGAATACAACATGGAAAGAAACTGATAAATCTGAGCAAACTTTTATTGGAACTGATAGAAAAACAAATAAAGAGAAATGGAAAGGTACGAGAGTTGATCTTATTTTTGGTTCTAACTCACAACTTAGAGCCTTAGCAGAGGTTTATGCATGTGATGACTCTGAAGATAAATTCATTAAAGATTTTATTTCAGCATGGGTTAAAGTGATGAATGCAGATAGATTTGATTTAAAATTAAATTAAACTACAAAAAAATTAATATAAAAAATATGGCAACCATGACTTTTGAAGATTTTTATCAAGTTCCTAATCTTAATTTTGATGTTTTAAAGCTTAGAAAAGATTTAAATAAAATATTAAAAAATAAAAAATTTAATTCCCCTGGAGTTACACACTTTGGTGCAATTCCAATTAATCAAATCCCTAATGATGAAAGTTCAATCAAGGGAAATAATATTAGAGGAAAATACTGGACCATTGCTGATGATACAGGGAAAGAAGTCTCTAGGGATATTGATATTGATGAGTCTAAATATACGCAGTTAGTACCAGAATTTGAAAAAACATATTTTAAAGAAGTTTATGAAACATTAAGCAAAAAATATAAATTAGGTAGAGTAAGATTATTACTGAAAGAGCCAAGATCAACTTTAAGTTGGCACAAAGACCCAGAGTGCAGACTACACGTGCCAATTATAACAAATAAAGGTTGTTCTATGGTTATAGAAAATGTTGCTAAACATCTACCAGCTGATGGTAAAGTGTGGATAACAAATAATACTAAATACCATAACTTTTTTAATGGTGGTGAGCAGGCTAGAGTTCACTTAGTGGCCTGTGTTTTAGATAGTCCTTTTAAAAAATAGATGGAAGTAACCTCAGGTATTTTTAATTCAACTATAAGCATTTATAAGAATAATAAAGGTTCAATTTTAAGAACAATAGTCTACACGATTGGTCATTTTATAATTGCTATTTCGGTTTTGATGCTTGTTGCAGATGTGTCTTTCACGGTAGCATTAACAGATGCTATAGTTGAACCAATAGCAAATTCTATATGGTATTTTATTTTAGATAAATGGTGGGCTAGCAAATCTAAAAAATAAAAATTAATATAAACTCAAAAATTTAAATAATTTTTAACCTGATAAAAATACGATAATAATAATCATTCGCAAAAAAAATGTGCTAATGATTATTGTTCTCACTGATTTATCTTGAATATTCTTTTTTCATAATTAATCTTCATTTATGCAAATAGAAAACTATAATTGTAAAAAATGCGGATTAACAATTTCTTCAACTTGTTCAAAGTGTGATAAAATTGTTGATGTTGAAGTTCTTGATGATGGCTGTATTGTGCAAAAAACGAAATGTGGAGAATGTGCTAATGCCCCTGTTGTTAAAGATATTTGTGTTCAACAAAAATAATTAAATCCATTTAATTTTATTAATTAAAAGATTTAATTAACTTTTCCCCAAATATTTTTATTTTTTATCCATCCTTTAAATTTTCCAGTTTTTATTTTACACCAATTATTTTCACATTTTTGAACAACGAGGACTCTTCCCTTCTTTATCTTTGCTAAAGGTTTTGAAAAATTAGAGGCTTTTTTATATAAAATTTTATCTTTGAGCGGAATTACAGAATTAATCTTTTTTAATTGAGATACATGTATCCAACCACTATTTTTTTTATGATCAATTATTCTTCTAAAATTTTCTTTTTTATCTATTTGTTTAATTGGTAAGTTTATTTTTTTGTAAATATATTTTATTGGTGTATCAAAACTTGGACCATATCTAACATTAACTTTATTTTTTTTTAAGGATAAAAAAATATCCTCTGCAGCAGCTGTTGAAAAAAAAATAAAAGAAAAAAAAGTGATAAGGATTTTTTTAAACATTTTTGAGTTTATTTAATTTAATTTTTCTAAAACTTAAATTTAAGAAGTCAAAAATTAGAATATATCCATTTAGATTTTGACCAATATTTAAAATTTTCTTTAAAACTTCATTGGCTTGTATAGTGCCAATAATACCCGCTACTGTTCCTAAAATTCCCTCATATTCGCAATTCAATATATCATCTGAAATTCTTTCTTCTTGAAAAAAACTTCTAATGCAAGGGGTATTTTTTTTTTTAAAATCAAAGGTAAAAATATGTCCATCAAATTTACTGATAGCTCCTGTTACTAAAAATTTTTTTGATACTTTACAAAAATCATTTATTAAAAATTTAGTTTTAAAATTATCAGAACCATCTATAATATAATCATACCCCTTTATAATTTTTCTATAATTATTTTCATTTAATCTAATTTTGTGACAATTAACCTTTACTTTTGAATTAATTTTTTTTAATCTTTTTCTAGCAACTATAACTTTAGATTTTTTTAAATCACCAATATCATAAAGACTTTGACGATGAATATTTGATAAATCAACATTATCAGAATCAACAATTCCTATAGATCCAACACCCGCTCTTGTTAAAAATTCAGCAACAGGACACCCCAATCCTCCCATACCAATAATAAGTGCTTTTGATTGAATAATTTTTTTTTGACCTAATATACCTATGTTTTTTAAGATGATTTGTCTTGAAAATCTTTCAAGCTGATTTTTATTTAACTTTGAATTCATTTACCTGTTGAACCAAATCCACCTTTTCCTCTTATTGTTTCAGGTAAATCTCTGGTCTCTTCTAATTCCATTTTAACAACAGGCATTAATATCATTTGAGCTATTCTATCTCCATTATTAATCAGAAAATGATTATCTCCATGATTATAAATTATTACTTTAATTTCTCCTCTATAATCACTATCTATTGTACCTGGCGTATTCAATACACTTATATTGTTTTTGGCCGCTAATCCTGATCTTGGTCTTATTTGTACCTCATACTCTTCAGAAAAAGCTATCGATAAACCCGTTGGTATTAAAGATGAAGTTTTAGGCTTAATTGTTACGGAGGATTTTAGGTAAGCCATTAAATCCATGCCTGACGCCCCTGATGTTTTATAAGAAGGTAATTGAACCTCTGAAGATAATCTTTTAATTAAAACCTTGACCATTAATTTAATTGATTATTAACTCTTTCAACTATCTCTTCTGATATTAGGGATTTATTTTTTGCAAATAACTTTTCTTTTTTATCATTTTTATAAAAAATAGTTACTTCATTAAAGTCTGAGTCAAAACCTATATTTCTATTTGAAACATCATTAGCGATAATCATGTCACAATTTTTATTTTTCAATTTTTCAATTGCATTATCTTCTAAATTATTAGTTTCTGCTGCAAAACCTATGACTAATTTTGGTCTCATTGAATTATGATTAGAAACGTAAGTTAAAATATCAATATTCTTTTCTAATTTAATATTTAATTCATCTTTCTTTTTTATTTTTACATCATACTTTTCGACAACCTTGAAATCAGCAACAGCAGCAGAAAATATAGCCACATCAACTGGTAAATTTTTTTGTGTTTCTTTAAACATTTGTTCTGTAGTTTCTACTTTAATGAGCTTAATTTCATCATTAATTTTTAGATTTGTTGGTCCTGATATTAAAGTTGTTTGATAACCATTTCTTGATAATGACTTAGCTATTTCATAACCTTGTTTGCCACTAGATTTATTTGTAATGAATCTAATTGGATCTATATATTCTTTAGTTGGACCTGCTGTTACTAAGGCTTTGAGTTTATTATTTTTATTAATAACAAAAAGATAATCATTGATTTTATTAACTATATCAACTGGCTCAGTCATTTTTCCTTCACCATATTCTCCACAAGCCATATCTCCAATTTCAGGTCCAATGATCTTATATGAATATTTTTTTAAAATATTTAAATTCTCTTTTGTAGATGGATGTTCCCACATTCTTACATTCATTGAGGGAACTAAAAAAATAGGTTTATTTGATGCTAAAATAACTGTTGAAGCTAAATCTTCAGATGATCCTTTCGCAAGTTTGGAAATTGTATTTGCTGTCGCTGGTACAACTAAAATTAAATCTGCCCATCTAGATAAAGCAATATGATCCATTTCACTTTCATTTTCTATACTGAATAAATCCTCATAAACTTTACCTTGTGATAAAGAGGTAATTGATAATGGTGTCACAAACTCTTTAGAACTTTTTGTTAAGATTGTTTTTATTTCACATCCATTTTTTTTTAATATCCTAATAGTATCAAGACTTTTGTAGGCTGCAATTCCACCACAAATAATTAACAATATCTTTTTGTCTTTTAAATTTTTCATCGTATGAATTAAAATACTAATAGACCTATAATTACAACAACTAATAATCCAATTATTGATTGATTTCTGAAAGCAACTAGTTCAGATTTTTTATTATTTAAAGCTGTATAAGAGTTTGAATTTTGAGGTATTTGTCCACTTGCTAAGAAAGTTAAAGCTTGGTTAGCTTTGTCCATGATTTCAGGAAATTCTGGTAAACGTTTAATAACTTCCGAGGTATTTTGGAGAGTTTCATTAATAGTATTTAAAGGATCTTTTGTTTCTTTTAACCAATTTTCTAAAACTGGTTTTGAAGTTGTCCAAATATTAGTCTCAGGGTTAAGTTTTCTTGCTACACCTTCAACTACAACCATTGTTTTTTGCAACATCAACAGCTGAGGCTGTGTTTGCATATTAAATTTCTCAGTTACATCGAATAATTGTTTTAGAAGTTTTCCTCCAGATATATCTTTAACAGTTTGACCAAAAATTGGTTCTCCAATAGATCTTAATGCTTGAGCCAAGTCATCTATTGGAACTTCTTTTGGAACTAGTCCCGCAATTATATGAACTTCAGCAACTTTTTTATAGTCTCTTTGAATAAATCCAAACAAGATTTCAGCTAAAAATCTTTTACTTATTTTATCTAATCTTCCCATTATTCCAAAATCAATAGGAACAATTTGACCGTTTGTATCTATGAAAATATTTCCTTGATGCATATCTGCATGGAAAAAACCATCTCTTACTGCATGTCTTAAAAAGTGTTGAATAATATCTTCAGCAATTTTTTTTGTGTCAAAATTTCTTTTATTTAGTTCTTCAGTCTCTCTAATTGAAATACCGTCAATCCAGTCCAAGGTCATTACATTTTCACTTGTAAAATTCCAATAGATTTGAGGCACCCTAAAGCCAGTATCATTTTTTGTATTTTCTGCATATTCATTAGCAGCAGCAGCTTCAAATCTTAAATCCATTTCTAAATTAGTTATTTCTTTAAGTAAGAAAACTACTTCTACAAGTTTTAATCTTTTTGTTTTTTTGATTAGCGACTCAATCAAAAAAGCAAATATCATAATTGCATCAATCTCTTCATTAAAAATTTTTTTAATATTTGGTCTTAAAATTTTAATAGCCACATCTTTTATTGTTCCTTCATCGTTGATTTGTGCTTTATGAACTTGTGCTATAGATGCGGCAGCCACAGGTTCACTTAAGTTAATTATTGAATTAAAATTATCTTCACCAAGATCTTTTTTAATTATTTCTCTTGCTTCGTAAATCGAAAAGGGAGGCAACTTGTCTTGTAAGTTTTCTAATTTTTTTGATAACTCTTCACCAATTATGTCTGGTCTAGTTGCTAGGAATTGTCCTAGTTTTATAAATGTTGTTCCCATGGACTCTAATGAATTTGATAATCTTTCACCTATATCTTGATTTATATTTTCCTGCTTTCTTTGTGAAAAAGAGAATGCAAGAATTTTAAATAAAACTTTAATTATAAAAGGTGGTTCTTGAAATTTAGATGTAATTTTAAGTATGTCAGATTTTGCAACCTTTCTACCTAATTTAAATAAAGTGATTAGTTTCTTAATCATTAAATTTTCCATCCACTATGAATTGATACAATTCCACCAGATAAATTGCGGTATGAACAGTTTTTAAAATTATTTTCCTCCATTAAAGAAATTAATTCTTTTTGATTTACAAAATTCTCAATACTTTTTATTAAATATTCATAAGGTTCTCTTTCTCCTATAACAATGCCACCAATTAAAGGAATTAATTTTGAATAGTTTCTATAAATTAAATCTAAATTTGAATTTTGTATTTTTGAAAATTCTAAACATAAAAAACGACCACCAGGCTTCAAAACTCTATAAGCCTCTGACAAAGCTTTACTAATATCTTTGGTATTTCTTAGACCAAAACTGATTGAATAAAAATCAAAAGTGTTATTTAAAACAGGTAATTTTTCTGCCGATGCAACAATCCATTCAATATTTTTATATTTATTTAATTTCTCTCTTCCTTTGCTTATCATACCTTTATTTGGATCAACACATGTGATCTGCAAATTAGTCATGGTATTATCTAAATACAATTTTCCAATATCCCCTGTGCCACAAGCGACATCAATTAAATTATTTTTTTGAGTTGGGTTCATCATATTAATTAAATTTTTTTTCCAAATTCTATGAATTCCTAAAGACATAAAATCGTTCATTAGATCATATTTGTTAAAAACACGATCAAACACACCCTGAACGAAACCTTTTTTATTTTGAAGATTTTGTTGCATAAATAGTTTTATATATTCAATATAGTATTAAATGCCAGAATTACCAGAAGTAGAAATAGTAAGACAATCTTTAGATAAAAATATTAAACAAAAAAAGGTTAAAAAAGTTATTATTAGAAATAAGAATTTAAGATTTAAACTTCCAACACATTTTAAAAATTTTTTGGAAAATAAAAAAATAACTAGAGTTACCAGATTTTCTAAATATATAATACTTAACCTTCCTAAAAATGAGTTTTGTATAATTCATTTAGGTATGTCAGGAACACTTCACTTAATTAAGGATAAAAACAAAAATAATTTGACAAATTTAAGCTTTTATAATTCACCCCTGTTACCAAAAAATCACAATCATATAGAAATCATATTTAATAAATTCAAAGTTGTATATAATGATCCCAGGAGATTTGGTTTTTTTCAATTAATTAAAACAATTAAAAATTTAAATAAAAGATTTTCTCATTTAGGACCAGAACCATTTGATAAAAAATTTAACGTAAAATATTTTAAAAATTTTATTAAAAATAAAAAAAAGAAAGTTAAAGATCTTTTAATTGATCAAAAATTTGTATCAGGTATTGGAAATATATATGTTAGTGAAATATTATTTCTTAGTAAAATAAATCCTTATAAAAAAGTTAATTTATTAAATAAAAAAGAATGTAATATTATAATAGAAAATTCAAAAACTATACTTTTAAAAGCGATTAAAAAAGGAGGATCAAGTATAAGAGATTTTAAAAATACAGAAGGTAGTAAAGGAAATTTTCAAGACAGTTTTAAAGTTTACCAGAGAAATGGTCTAAACTGTAAAAGAATAGGTTGCAAAGGTATTATTACAAAAAAAGTAATTGCTAACAGATCAACTTTTTTTTGTAATACTTGTCAAAATTAAATAATTATTTTATTGACCGATATAAATTCTCAAGTTATACCCCTGCGCATATGGCAAATACTAAATCTGCAATTAAGAGAATAAGAAGAATATCTAAACAAACTGCTGTCAATAAAGCTAGAAAAAGCAGATATAAAAATGCTATTAAAAAAATGAAACTTCTATTAGAGAACAAAAAGAAAGACGAAGCGCTAAAATTCTTGCCTAAATTGAATTCTGAATTAATGAAAATTGCTAAAACTGGCATTATAAAAAAACAAAATGCATCAAGAAACGTTTCAAGAATAACAAAAAAAATTATCGCATTATAATTCTACACCTACAGTTGATTCAACTTTAAAGACACGCATCATATATCCTTTAGTTTAAAAATTTATCTATATTTAGATCTAGTAAATAAATGATTAAATTATATTCAACTTTAAATTTATTTTAAATTGAAAATACAAAAATTGCCTGTCAATAAAAAATTTTATTTATTTTTAAAAATACACAATCATAGATTTTATTTTTTTTTTATTTTAAAAATTTATTTCTTGCAAATACCTTTAGATGGTTCTAACTGAACTTCCCTAACTAAAAATAATTCTAGTAAAAAAAGAATGAATAAAAGCTTTAAAAATAAAAACCTGGAAAATTTAAATTTAGAAACTCTTGATTGGAAAGCAGTTCAAACCCAAATGAAAAATAAATTAGGTCTTGAAATTTATGAAAGTTGGTTAAAAAAGATAAATTTCTTAGATGAATTTAATAACTATATTTTGCTTACAGTCCCAACACGATTTATTAGAGACTGGATTACCTCAAGGTATTTAGACCAAATTTTACAAATAGTACGAAATTATAAAAAAGACATAGTAAGAATTGAATTTAAAATTGTGGATCAAGAAAAAATCAAAAATGATGAAAAAACAGAAAAAATCGAGAATTTAAATAACAATGAGAACGTATCATTTATAAAAGACTCATATCTTCAGTATAATCGAATTGATCCAAATAAAAGATTTGAAAATTTTTTAATTGGTTCTAGCAATAAGCTTGCCTATGAAGCTTCTCTAAAAGTTTCAGAAAATATTTCTCATTACAATCCATTATATATTTATGGCGGTGTAGGAATGGGCAAAACACATTTACTGAATTCAATTGGCCTTGAAATGAAAAAGAACAACAAAGTAATGTTTATTTCAGCAGAAAGATTTATGTATCAATTTGTAAAATCTATAAAATCAAATGATATGGTTAAGTTTAAAGAGTATTTTAGAAACACAGATATTTTATTGATAGATGACATTCAATTTATGAACGGAAAAGAGGCTATGCAGGAAGAATTTTTTCATACTTTTAACGCACTTTTGGACAAAGGTTCTCAGATTGTATTATCAGCTGATAGAGCTCCAAATAAATTATTGAGAATTCAGGAAAGAATAAAATCTAGATTTTCTGGTGGACTTGTTGTTGATATTCAAAAACCTGATTATGAACTAAGAAAAAAAATTGTAGAAAACAAAACTGATGAATTGAATAAACTTTATAAAGACCAGGTTAAGATTTCTAAAGAAATTCAAGATTATATAAGCTTAGAAATTACTACTAGTATTAGAGAATTAGTAGGATCAATTAATAGAATAGTCTCGTTTTCAAGAATTTATAATAAAATACCAAATGTAGCAGAAACCAAAGTAGTTTTAAAAGATTTATTAAATTTATCAGAAAATAAAGTGACAATTGATTTAATACAAACTTTAGTGTGTAAATTTTTCAAAATTAGCAAAAATGAGATGTTGTCATCAAGAAGATCAAGGTATCTTGTAAGACCAAGACAAACTGCAATCTATTTAACAAAAATTTTAACATCTAAGTCATTACCTGAAATTGGACGTGAGTTTTCAAATAGAGATCATACGACGATTATTCACTCAGTAAAAACAATTGAAAAACTAAAAGAAAAAGATTCTGAAATGGATGAAAACATAAAAAAACTAAAAAATCAGATATTATACAATAATAAAGATAATGAAATTTAGCTTAAATCAACAAGATCTACAACAAGCTTTGAGTTATTGCCAAGGAGTTATTGAAAAACGGAGCACACTCCCTATTCTTTCAAACGTTTTATTGGTTGTTGAAAATTCAAAACTAACAATTACTGCTACTGATCTAGATCTAATCTTTATACATCAAATTAAAGATATAGAAGTTATTAATGGGGGACAAACCACAACAACCTCATCAACCTTTTATGATATTGTAAGAAAACTTTCCTCTGGAAAAAAAATTAATTTATCATTGTCTGATAAAAGCAAACTTCAATTAGAGTCTGAAAAATCTATTTTTAATTTAAATTGTATGAGTCCATCAGAATTTCCACTCACTGATGAGAATTTTCATGAAAATGAATTTATTATAAACTCTAAAAATTTTTTAAAACTTCTTAATAAA
This sequence comes from uncultured Pelagibacteraceae bacterium, assembly GCA_902522895.1. Taxonomy (GTDB): domain Bacteria; phylum Pseudomonadota; class Alphaproteobacteria; order Pelagibacterales; family Pelagibacteraceae; genus Pelagibacter. Next base: position 8,027 of record CABYXD010000008.1, on the reverse strand, counting down.
TGTAAATTTTCAGTCTCAAACGATGAGACTAGACATTATTTAAGCGGAATATATTTTCATCAAACTGAAGTAGAAGATAAAAATTATCTTACTGCAGTAGCAACCGATAGTCATAGAATGTCAGTATCAAAAATTAGACTTGATCAAAAAATTGATTTTGAACCTATAATTTTACCAAAAAAAACAATTTTTCAACTTGTTTCTTTGTTAGATAGCTATGATGGAGATGTGAAAATTTCCAATGTAAAGTCAAAGATAAAATTTGAATTTAATAATAATGTTTTAATTTCTAAATTAATTGATGGTAAATTTCCAAATTATATTCAGGTGATCCCTAAAAATAATCAAAAAAAACTTGAAGTTGATCTCAAACTATTTTTAGGCTCAGTAGATCGTGTCGCGTCCGTATCTCTTGATAGAAAAGATGGAGTTAAATTTAGTTTGATAAAAGATTCATTAAATTTATCTGTTAATAACACAAATAGTGGTGATGGAAATGAAACTTTAAGCGTAAAATTTGATCATGATTTAGAAATAAGTTTTAATTCAAGATATTTAATTGATGTTGCTTCACAATTAGATGGTGAAAAAATAGAGGTTTTTTTCAATGATACTGGATCACCAGCATTAATTAAGGACCCAGGTGATTTTGATAGTATATATGTTGTAATGCCAATGAAAGGCTAATTCAATCTATCTAATTCAGAGTATATTTTTTTTTCTAAATAATTAACAAAATCATCTTTATTTAAACCGTAATTCAATGGGGGCAAAATTGAAATCGTAATATTTTTGTGGGATCTTTTATGTCCTTTTTTTGGCCAGATATATCCAGAATTTATAGCAACTGGTTGACAGGCAATTTTTAACTCATCATATATTCTTGAAACACCTTTTTTAAAAGTTGGTCGCTCATTTGGTTTTGTTCTCGTACCTTGAGGAAATATAATCAATGGTCTTTCAGAATTTTTCATTGCTTTACGAATATCATCAAAAAATCCTAAATTATCTCTAGAAACTTTATTTCTTTTAATGGATATAGATCCAATTTTTTTTAAGTACCAGCCAAAGATAGGTATTAATAGAAGTTCTCTTTTTAAAATAAAGATAGGTGAATTAAATATTGTTTGAAGGTAAAAAGTTTCAAACATTGATTGATGAGAAGAAGCAATGAAATATTTATTGTCATCAATAATATTTTCTTTTCCTATAACTTCAACTTTTACTGATAAAATTATTTTTAAACAAATACCTGTCCAATAACCCATCAGTCTTCCACCAAATAAAACAGTTTTGCTTGGTAGTAATAAGGATGGTAAAAATAATATAGAAATTAAGATTATTCCTGAAAAAAAAATAGTAGAAAAAATAAAATTTCTTAACATTGTATTAAATGTTATATTAATTCTGATAATTTTTGTCTTTTGTTTATAATATAAACCTTTGACGCTTTTATAAGTATTTCAACTGGTTTAGGTCTTACATTGTAATTTGAAGATAAGGACGTTCCATACGCACCCACGTCACATATAGCTAAAAAATCTTTTTCATTTAATTTTTGGAAATTTTTAATCGTTGCAAATTTATCAGTACTTTCACAGATAGGTCCTACAAACTCATAACTTTTTTTAGATCTATTTCTTGTTTTTTTTAAAGGTAATATCTTATGTTGTGCAGCATAAAGTGCTGGTCTCATAAAATCATTCATAGCAGCATCTAAAATAATAAAATTTTTTTTAAATCCCTCCTTTATATATATAATTTTGGTTATAAGTATTCCTGCATTGCCAATAATAGATCTCCCTGGTTCAAAAATAATTTTAGAATTATTTTTTTTTATAAATTTTTCAACATAACTAGAATATTTTTTTAAATTGATTTTGGTATTATTATGTGAGTAATCGATCCCCATACCACCACCTAAATCAATATAATCAAATTTATATTTTGATTTCTCTATTATTTTATCTAAAACAATTAGCATTTTTTGATAAGGTTTATGACTTAGTATCTGACTTCCAATATGCACACTAAGGCATTTTAAATTTAAGTATTTAGAACTTCTGACATAATTGACTAGTTGTAAGAATATTTTTTCATTTACACCAAATTTATTTTCTTTTTTCCCCGTTGAAATTTGTCTTATAGTTTTTGCGTCGGTATTTGGATTTAATCTTATTCCGACATCAACTATTCTTTTTTTTATTTTTGCTATTTTTTCTATTTCTAAAATTTCACTTTTTGACTCAGCATTTATTAACAATATTTTTTTTTGTATAGCATATTCTATTTCAGTCTTTGTTTTACCAACTCCAGAAAAAACAATTTTTTTTGGCTTAATGCCTGCTTTAATAGCTTTCATTAATTCTCCAATTGAAACTACATCAGCCCCAAGATTGAAGTTTTTTATTTCTTTTAAAATTTTAACATTAGTATTTGCTTTAACAGCAAAACAGATTAAAGGATTAATTTTATTAAAATTGTTTGTAAAGTTTAAAATATTTTCTTTTATTTTTTTTAATGAATAACAGTAAATAGGTGTATTAAATTTTCTTGCTAAAAAATCTATATTAATACCATCAATGTTAAGTTTATTTTTTTTATAAATCATTAAAGTATATTCTGTGGATTGTTAAATACTTTTGAATTTTGGTTTTCTTCATTGTAAATAGGATCACCTTTTCTCCCACAAGAAGTTAAAAGAATAACAATAAACAGAGTTACAAAAATTTTTTTTATCATTTTTTTTTATATTTCATTATCATTCTTTTGATGTTTTCAAAAGATGTTCCTCCATAAGAATTTTTTGAATTAACTGAATATTTTAAATCAAACACTTTTAAAACATCACTGGTCAGCTTTGGTTCAATTTTTTGAAGCTCATTAATTTCAAGCTCTGTTAATTTTTTTTTCTTTTTTTCTGCTAAATTTACAATTTCAGCTGTTTTTTGATAAGCTTTTCGGAACGACATTGAGTGATTTTTAACTAGATAGTCAGCCAGATCTGTTGCTGTAATGTATCCTGACTCAGCCAATTTATACATTTCTTTTTTATTTGGGGTGATGTTATTTAAAACTTCGTTAAATAATTTTAAACAATCAATAAGAGTATCATAAGATTTAAAAGCTATTTCTTTATCATCTTGTAAGTCTTTAAAATAAGATAATGGCAATCCTTTTAAAATTGTTAACATTGTAATTAAATTTCCAAAATTTATGCCAGATTTCCCCCGCAGATGCTCTAGATGATCAGGATTCTTCTTTTGAGGCATTATAGATGAGCCAGTAACTATTTTATCTGAAAGATTGATTAAATTAAATCCATCAGAATTCCAAATTATAAGTTCTTCAGCAATTCTTGAAATATGTATTGAACAAACTGATATACTATAGAGAAAATCTAAAACAAAATCTCTATCAGAAATAGTATCAATAGAATTATTAGTAGGATATTTAAAACCTAATTTTTTTGTAGTATAATTTCTATCAATATTAAATGAAGTTCCTGTAAGAGCAGCAACACCAAGTGGATTTTGATTTAAACTTTCTAAATTATTTTCAAATCTTTTTATATCTCTAGTAAACATCTCCACATATGCCATCAGATAATGAGCTAGTGATATAGGTTGAGCATTTTTTAAATGTGTAAATCCAGGCATGATTGTTTCAATATTTTTTTCAGAAATTTTAATAGTAGATTTTATTATTTTTTCTAAATTATTATTTATTTCTTTTGTTGCTTTTTTCATCCATATTTTAAAATCTGTTATAACCTGATCATTTCTTGATCTAGCAGTATGAATGTATCCCGCATCTTCTCCAATAATTTTAAAGAGATTTTTTTCTATGTTCATGTGGATATCTTCATATTTATCACTAAATTCAAATTTATTTTTTGATATTTCTTTATCAATTTTTTGTAATCCATAAATAATCTTATTTTTTACTTTAAAAGAAATAATTTTTTGTTTAAAAAGCATTTCAACATGGGCAATTGAGCCCAAAATATCTTCTTTATAGATTCTTTTATCAATATTTATAGAACTCCCAACTTTTTGAAAAAGAGTAGAACTTTTTTCTTTTATTCGTGTGTTCCATATTGCTCGGTTGTTTTTATTTTTGACCATGATAATTAACTATATCAATTTAATATGAGATTTTTAATAATATTTATATTTTTTATTTCTAATGTTTTTGCAAACGAAATACCAAATATAAAAAATATAGTTATCAATAAACAACCAAAAACATATGACAATATTACTTTTTTAGATTCCAAAGAAAAATTAATAAAATTAGCTGATTATAACGGTCATTTAGTTATGCTAAATTTTTGGGCTATATGGTGTGCCCCCTGTAAAAAAGAGATTCCCTCTCTCGATATTTTAAAAGGAAATGCAAATTTTGATAATTTAGAAATATTTCCAATCAATGTTGGTAAGGATAACGTTAAGAATTCAAAATTTTTTTTTAATGATTTGAAAATTAAAAACTTAGATATTTATTTTGATGATAACAATAATTTAGCTAGAGATTTATCATTGAGAGGAATACCAACAACTGTGCTATTTAATAAAGAAGGAAAAGAATTTGCTAGAATAATTGGATATATTGATTTTAATAGTAATGAATTTCTTAAGTGGCTATCTGGCTACAATTAATTTTTAAAAAAATAAGCAAAGATTATAAGGACAATTATTGCAATGAATTGCAGGAGTACCCTGAGCTGCATCAATTTATTAGAATATTTTTTACTGGTTTCGCCACCTTTAAAAAGAGTACCTATACCTAAAATTAAAACAACACCTACCGCAAGCAAAAGTGTAATTGACAAGATTTTAACAAATATTCCTGAAATCATATTTTTATTGTAAAGTGTTTTTTAAAATAAAAAACAAATATAATTCATTATGACATTTTGTCTTGATTGCACAATTATAAAACCTGAAAAAAATAAAGAAATTAAAAACGCAATCATATTGCTCCATGGGTATGGAGGTGATGGCAAAGATATAAGCATCTTATCATTAAATTGGAAAAGATACATGACAAATACTATTTTTATATGTCCAAATGGACATGAACCTTGTCAAATTAACCCGTCAGGCTATCAATGGTTTGATTTAACTAAAGATGATTCTGGTTACATTTTAGATCAATCATTAATTGCAGAAAAAAAATTAAATAAATTTTTAGATCAAGTTAAAAATAAATATAAACTCAGAAATGATCAAATTTGTTTATCTGGATTCAGTCAAGGATGCATGTTATCAATAAATGTAGGGTTAACTTCAAAAGAACAGTACAATTGTATAGTTGGTTTTTCTGGAAAAATTATTAATATAGATAATTTAAAAGTAAGAAAACAAAATTCTACAAACACATTGTTAATTCATGGAGAACAAGATAATGTTGTTTCACCTACTCATTTATTAGAGGCTAAAGATTTTCTTATAAGAGAAAATGTAAGCGTTGAAACTCATTTAATAAAAGATTGCGACCATAATATTCCCGTTGAAGCCTCGAGCATTGCTTTAGATTATATTTTAAAAAAAATTAATATTTAGATATTATTGATATCAAAATTTTTTTAATATAGAATTTATATATGAATGAATTCATTGAGCAAAATGTCTCCTTAGAAAAATGCCCAGCTTTAGTTCTTAATGCTGACTATAGACCATTAAGCTATTATCCTTTATCGCTCTGGTCATGGCAAGACGCTGTGAAGTCAGTTTTTTTAGACAGAGTGGTTATTGTAAATAATTATGATAGACAAATTAGAAGTCCATCCTTTGAAATGAAGTTACCAAGTGTAATTGCCTTAAAAAGTTATATTGTTCCTCAATCAAAACCAAGTTTTACTAGATTTAATGTTTTTTTAAGAGATAGGTTTTCATGTCAGTATTGTGGAAGTGGAGAAGAGCTTACTTTTGATCATTTGTTGCCCAGATCTAAAGGGGGAGAAACTAATTGGGAGAATGTTATTACTGCTTGCTCAGCATGTAATGTTAAAAAAGGTGGTAAACTGTTAAAATTTTCTGGTATGAAGCTAAGTCAACAACCTTATCAACCATCTACCGAAGATTTACATAGTAATGGTAAACACTTTCCACCAAATTATTTACATAAAAGTTGGATGGACTATTTGTATTGGGATGTAGAATTAGAGTCGTAATACTTATTAAATTTTTTCTGAAATATTTATTGCAATTTTTGATCCTGTTTTGATAATTTTATCAAGGATTGAGTAAAGACCTTTTTTTGTAGCTCCTTTTTCATATGCAATATCCTTGTGGTGTAGCTCATCTTCTCTAAATTTTATAATTTTTCTTTTGAGTTGTTCTTCCTCAGTATCTAATTGATTTATTTGATTTAAATAATGTTTATCTATCACCTCCTCTACTGAAGCTGTACATAACATGGCAGCTTTTTTTCCTAATAAAGTTGAACCAAAGCCTAAACCAACGCCTAACAAATCCCACAAAGGAAGAAATTTAGTAGGTTTTATATTTCTTTTTTTAATTTCTTTTTCAAAAAATTCGCAGTGCTCTTTTTCATGAACTTTCATTTCTTCAACAACTTTTTTTAAATTATCGTCTTTAACCAGAGTATTTAATGCTAAAAGTTGACCTTCGTATATTTTTACTGCACCACGTTCTCCAGCGTGATCAACTCGAATGAATTCTTCAACTTTATTTTTTGATCTCATTATTAATTAAATAAATTTTTAAAGATATTAAAAGCATTATTATACTAATTAGCATATTATAAGTTGTAAGAGATAAATCAAAAATTTTAAATGCTACATCTTTGCAGCTAATATTGATTTTTTGTAAAGATTTTAAAATATCTTCTTTTGTTGTTAAATCTGCTTTATTTACACCACAGAAACTAGACTCATCAATAAATCCTTGCTCAATCCCAAAATGATAGACTGAGATTAAAAATGAAAATGTAAATATTATCATCAACAAAATGGAATGAAAAAGTTCATTTTTTTTGAATTTATAATTTAAAATTAAAACAATTATTGCGAGCATAAAAGGAATACGTTCTATTATACATAGATTACATGGCTGAAAACCAAATACATATTGTATAGAATAAGCAGTTATTAAAATAGCAACACATAATAGAAATAAAAGTTTTAAATAAGTCTCTTTTCTAAAATTATCCATAAAATTTAATTGTTACATAAAAAATAATAGCAATGAATACAATGATAAACCCTATTATTGTAAACCATTTTTGACCATATTGATTCATAAAATTAGTAAAAGCATCACCAAATTTAGATGCTAAGTATGAAACAATTAAAAATCGAAGACCTCTCGAAATTAAACTTATTAAAATAAAAATAGGAAAATTAAAATTTATTAAGCCACTAACAATAGTAAAAACTTTATAAGGTAATGGGGTAAATCCAGCTAAAAATAAAATTACAAGCCAAGCGTAAAAACCATCACCTTTAGTAAGAGCACTTTTTAAGTTTATAACTTTTTCTTCATAATTATAAAACTCAACAATACCCATTGCAAAATCAAAAAAAAATGTACCTAAAATATAACCAAATATTCCTCCTAAAACTGAAAAAATAGTTGCAATTAAAAAAATTTTGATAAAATCATTTTTTTTTGCAATTGCCATTGGGGCTATCATAATGTCGGGCGGAATTGGAAAAAAAGAACTCTCCAAAAAAGAGACTGTTGCTAAAAAATAATTGGAATATTTATGAGCCGCTAACTTTAAGCATTTATTATAAAGCTGAATAAACATTTTTTTGGTTTTATTATAATTTTAGTTCTTATACTATTTAAATAATATTTTTTTTAATTAAGGGCGAATGGCGGAATTGGTAGACGCGCACGACTCAAAATCGTGTTTCGCAAGAAGTGAGAGTTCGATTCTCTCTTCGCCCACCATAATATTATGAAATTAAGTGATTATAACAATCTTCTAGAATTATTTCATTTTCAATATCAATTGGAAAATGAAAATCAAATATTCTTACAATCATTAAAAAA